>NZ_JBQQCD010000019.1:0-122131 GCF_052245555.1 Streptomyces sp. KR80 | reverse complement strand
CGCAACCAGGCCGAGCAGCTCGTCTACCAGACCGAGAAGTTCCTCAAGGACAACGAGGACAAGGTCCCGGGCGAGGTGAAGACCGAGGTCGAGACGGCGGTGGCCGACCTCAAGGAGAAGCTCAAGGGCGACGACACGGCGGAGATCCGCACCGCGACCGAGAAGGTCGCCGCAGTCAGCCAGAAGGTGGGCCAGGCGATGTACGCCGATGCCCAGGCAGCGGGTGCGGGCGCGGCCGGTGCCGCGGGTCCTGACGGTGCGAGGCCGGAGGACGACGTGGTGGACGCCGAGATCGTCGACGACGAGAAGCCGAAGGATGGTGCCGCGTGACGGAGGAGACCCCGGGCTTCGAAGAGCAGCCCGACGTCCCTCCCTCCTCGTCCCCCTTCGGGGAGGAAGGGTCCGCCGGTGCCGCGCCGGGCCCCGACTCCCAGGGGCCGGACGATGCGGCGAAGGCCAACGGGTCCGCCGAGGCGGCGGGCCCGGCGGCCGCGGCCGGGGACGGGCTGCAGACCGTAGGCCTGCAGGCGCAGCTGGACCAGGTTCGGATGGCGCTGGGCGAGCGCACCGCCGATCTCCAGCGTCTCCAGGCCGAGTTCCAGAACTATCGCCGGCGGGTGGAGCGGGACCGGATCACGGTCAAGGAGATCGCCATCGCGAATCTCGTGACCGAGCTGCTTCCGGTGCTCGACGACATCGGCCGCGCGCGGGAACACGGTGAGCTGGTCGGCGGCTTCAAGTCCGTCGCCGAATCGCTGGAGACCGTCGTCGCCAAGATGGGTCTGCAGCAGTTCGGCAAGGAGGGCGAGCCCTTCGACCCGCTGATCCACGAGGCGCTGATGCACAGTTACGCACCGGACGTCACTGAGACCACGTGCGTGTCGATCCTGCAGCCGGGGTATCGCATCGGCGAACGTACGATCCGCCCCGCGCGGGTCGCGGTCGCCGAGCCGCAGCCCGGCGCCCAGCCCAAGGGCGGCGCCGAGGGCGAGACACCGACGTCGGACGAGGAGAGCGGTGGCCCGGACGAGGGCTGACGCCGCTGACGTGACATCAGGAGAGGAGGGACGTCGAGGATGAGCCTCAGCAGGGACTTGCTGGAGAAGGATCTCTACAAGGTCCTCGGCGTCCCGAAGGACGCGACCGAGGCGGAGATCAAGAAGGCGTACCGGAAGCTCGCCCGCGAGTTCCACCCGGACGCCAACAAGGGCGATGCCAAGGCCGAGGAGCGCTTCAAGGAGATCTCCGAGGCGAACGACGTCCTCGCCGACCCCAAGCGCCGCAAGGAGTACGACGAGGCGCGCGCCCTGTTCGGCAACGGAGCCTTCCGCCCCGGGCCGGGTGCGGGCGGGCCCGGCGGCTTCAACTTCGACCTGAGCGACCTCTTCGGCGGCGCCCCGGGCGGAACCGGAGCCGGGGCCGGCGGCTTCGGCGGGGGGCTCGGCGATGTCTTCGGTGGCCTGTTCGGCCGTGGGGGCCCGGGCACCCGCACCCAGCCACGCCGCGGCCAGGACATCGAGTCCGAGGTGACGCTCAGCTTCACCGAGGCGGTCCACGGGGCCACGGTCCCGCTGCGGATGTCCAGTTCGGCGGCGTGCAAGGCGTGTTCCGGCACCGGCGACAAGAACGGTACGCCCCGAGTGTGCCCGACCTGTGTGGGCACCGGTCAGGTCTCGCGCGGCGGCGGTGGCGGCTTCTCGCTCACCGACCCGTGCGTGGACTGCCGGGGCCGCGGGCTGATCGCCCAGGATCCGTGCGAGGTCTGCAAGGGGAGCGGGCGCGCCACCAGCTCCCGCACCATGCAGGTCCGGATCCCCGCGGGGGTCGCGGACGGCCAGCGGATCCGGCTGCGCGGCAAGGGTGCACCGGGCGAGCGCGGCGGCCCCAACGGCGACCTGTACGTACTGGTGAACGTCGACGCGCATCCGGTCTTCGGACGCAAGGGCGACAACCTCACCATCACCGTGCCGGTCACCTATCCGGAGGCGGCGCTCGGTGGTGAGATCAAGGTGCCCACCCTCGGCGGTCCGCCGGTGACGCTGAAGCTGCCGCCCGGCACGCCGAACGGGCGGACCATGCGCGCGCGGGGCAAGGGTGCGCTGCGCAAGGACGGCACCCGCGGCGACCTGCTGGTCACCGTCGAGGTCAGTGTGCCGAAGCACCTCGGTGAGAAGGCGAAGGAAACCCTCGAGGCCTTCGCCGAGGCGACCGCGGGGGAGGACCCGCGGGCGGAGCTGTTCCAGGCCGCGAAGGGAGCATGAGATGGACGGCCGAGGAGGCATGCCAGGAGGCAGGGGAGGCAGGGGCCGCAACCCCTACGAGCTGACCGACGAATCGCCCGTCTACGTCATCTCGGTGGCCGCCCAGCTGTCGGGGCTGCACCCGCAGACCCTGCGACAGTACGACCGGCTGGGCCTGGTGTCCCCGGACCGTACGGCCGGCCGTGGCCGCCGCTACTCGGCCCGGGACATCGAGCTGCTCCGGCAGGTGCAGCAGCTGTCCCAGGACGAAGGCATCAACCTCGCGGGCATCAAGCGGATCATCGAGCTGGAGAACCAGGTGGCGGCGCTCCAGGCGCGGGTCGCCGAGCTCCAGCAGGCGCTCGAGGGAGCCGCGGCGGCGATGCAGCAGCGCGAGGCGGCCGTCCACGCCTCGTACCGCCGCGACCTGGTCCCCTACCAGGACGTCCAGCAGACCAGCGCCCTGGTCGTCTGGCGCCCCAAGCGGGACGCTTCCGAGTAGCCGTCGGCTGCCTGGTGAAGTGCCGCGAGCCCTCCTCCGCACGGAAGCGGAGGAGGGCTCGCGGTTGTGTGGGGCGCCCCCAGTCGGCCGCTGTCGCGCATGTCCCGGGGGCGGGCGCACGATGGAGGTGTGGTCCGAAAAGGAGGTACCACCATGCTGGAGGTCAAGACCACCACTAAGCCGGACGAGCAGCGAGAATTCCCCCACGGCCACCTCGAAGCCGTGCACCTGTCGGGACTGGACTTCGCCGTGGCCACCTTCGAGCCCGGCTGGCGCTGGTCTCAGGACGTCGCACCGATCGCCGGGACCGAGAGCTGCCAGTTCCACCACAACGGGATGGTGGTGCAGGGGCGGCTGCACATCCGCATGGACGACGGATCCGAGACCGAGGTCGGTCCCGGAGAGGTCTTCGTGTGTTCCCCCGGGCACGATGCCTGGACCGTCGGTGACGAGGCGTGCGTGGCGTACGACTTCGCCGGGCCGACGGCGGTGGACTACGCGAAGCGGAAGGGAAGTTAGCCCCTGCGCACGGGCGAGCCCCGGTGCGTCGATCTGGAGGTCATCGAGGAACAGCCGTAGCTCACGGGCGCCTCAGCCCCGGCCCATGGCCCGGTGGATTGCGATCTCGATGAGGACGCGGTCCGGGTTGGGGGCCGGGGTCCGTCCGTAGCGCTCGCTGTATCGGCGGACGGCGTCGGCGATCAGGTCCGCTGCCGTGCGCACCACGGCGCGGCCCTCCAGCGTCGCCCAGCGCTTCCCCTCCGCCTGGCAGACGGCGACGCGCGCGCCGTCCGCGCCCGCGGCCTGGATATGGGCGACCTTCCTGCTGTTCTTGTTGGTGATCACCCGTGCGATCCCGGCTTCCGGGTCGTAGGTGACACCGACCGGTACCACGTGCGGGCTGCCGTCCGGTCGCAGCGTGGTCAGCGTGCACAGATGGCGCTCGCGCCAGAACGCGAGGTACTCGGGGCTGGGGTCACGCGGGTCGATGGCCATGGTGAGCAGGTTATGCGGTGCGAAACCCGCTTCCGCGCACCGGGATGGGGCGGGGGGCACCTCCCAGCGGTAGCTGGGGGAGAGTGCCGGCCAGGCGCGTCATGCGTAGGCGAAGACGGTGACGATCACCGCGACGATCACCACGATGACCAGCACCACCGCCGCTCCCCGGTAGATCCAGCGGTGCACCGACGCCATCTCGGTCCGCCTCATGCCCCACCACCTCCCGCTTTCTGGCTCAAGCGTCGCTCCTCGGCGCGCGTCGCGCATGCCGGCCTTCGGTCGACCGCCCGCCGAAGCAGAATTGAGCGGAATGGACTCAACTTACTGCACGTTGAATGTGGCAGGATTGGGCTCGATGGCGAGCCGAGGATGAGGAGGAGTGCACACCGTGGACGCCGAGCTGACCCACAAGAGCCAGGAAGCGATCAGCGCCGCCGGCAGCCGCGCCGTCTCGGCAGGGAACCCCGACATCAACCCCGTGCACCTGCTGCTCGCCCTCCTGGAGGGCCAGGACAACGAGAACATCCAGGACCTGCTGGCCGCCGTCGAGGCCGATCAGGCGGCCGTACGGTCCGGGGCCGAGCGTCTGCTCGGCTCGCTCCCCAGCGCACAGGGTTCCACCGTCGCCGCCCCGCAGCCCGACCGCACGCTGCTGGCCGTTCTCACCGACGCCGCGCGGCGGGCGAAGGAGCTGGGCGACGACTACATCTCCACCGAGCACCTGCTCATCGGCATCGCCGCCGAAGGCGGCCAGGCGGGCACCGTGCTCGACCAGCAGGGCGCGAGCGCCGCGAAGCTGCTCGACGCCTTCGAGACCATGCGCGGAGGACGACGCGTGACCACCCCCGATCCGGAGGGCACCTACAAGGCCCTGGAGAAGTTCGGCACGGATTTCACGGCCCTGGCCCGTACGGGCAAGCTGGACCCGGTCATCGGCCGTGACCAGGAGATTCGCCGCGTGATCCAGGTGCTGTCCCGGCGTACGAAGAACAACCCGGTTCTCATCGGCGAGCCCGGCGTCGGCAAGACCGCCGTCGTCGAGGGCCTGGCGCAGCGCATCGTCAAGGGCGATGTGCCCGGGTCCCTGAAGAACAAGCGGCTCGTGGCGCTCGACCTGGGCGCGATGGTCGCAGGCGCCAAGTACCGCGGTGAGTTCGAGGAGCGGCTCAAGACCGTCCTCGCCGAGATCAAGGCCAGCGAGGGCCAGATCATTACCTTCATCGACGAGCTGCACACGGTCGTCGGCGCGGGCGCGGGAGGCGACTCCTCGATGGACGCGGGCAACATGCTCAAGCCCATGCTCGCCCGCGGCGAGCTGCGCATGGTCGGCGCCACGACGCTCGACGAGTACCGCGAGCGGATCGAGAAGGACCCGGCGCTGGAGCGCCGGTTCCAGCAGGTGCTCGTCGACGAGCCGACCGTCGAGGACTCCATCGCGATCCTCCGCGGCCTCAAGGGCCGGTACGAGGCCCACCACGGCGTGCAGATCGCCGACTCCGCGCTGGTCGCCGCCGCCACCCTCGCCGACCGCTACATCACCTCCCGCTTCCTCCCCGACAAGGCGATCGACCTGGTCGACGAGTCCGCCGCCCGCCTCCAGATGGAGATCGACTCCTCGCCCGTCGAGATCGACGAGCTGCAGCGCGCCGTCGACCGGCTGCTGATGGAGGAGGAGTCGCTGCTCGCCGCCCACGCCAGTGATAAGGAGCGCACCCTTCTCAGCAAGCACGGCCTGAAGAAGCAGGACCGTGAGAAGGACCTCTCTCCGGACGCGCGCGAGCGGCTGGACCGGCTGCGCAAGGACCGCGCCGAGAAGGAGGAGAAGCTGCGCGGCCTGCGCGCCCGCTGGAACACCGAGAAGGAGATTCACACCCGCGTCGGCGACCTGAAGAAGCGCCTCGACGAACTCGAGACCGAGCTGGAGCTCGCCGAGCGCAAGGCCCCGGAAACCGGTGACTGGGTGACCCCGGGCCGGCTGCGCTCCGAGGTCATCCCGCAGACCCGCAAGGAGCTGGACCAGGCCGTCGCCGAGCAGAAGGCCCTGCAGGGCATGGTCGGCGAAGAGGTCGGCCCGGACGACATCGCCGACGTGGTCTCCTCCTGGACCGGCATTCCCGCCGGGCGACTGCTAGAAGGCGAGACCGAGAAGCTGCTGCGCATGGAGGACGAGATCGGCAAGCGGCTGATCGGCCAGACCGAGGCCGTACGCGCCGTCTCGGACGCCGTACGCCGCTCGCGGGCGGGCATCGCCGACCCCGACCGGCCCACCGGCTCCTTCCTCTTCCTCGGACCCACCGGTGTCGGCAAGACCGAGCTGGCCAAGGCGCTCGCCGACTTCCTCTTCGACGACGAGCGGGCCATGGTCCGGATCGACATGAGCGAGTACAGCGAGAAGCACTCCGTCGCCCGGCTGGTCGGCGCCCCGCCCGGCTACGTCGGCTACGAGGAGGGCGGCCAGCTGACGGAGGCGGTGCGCCGGCGGCCGTACAGCGTCGTGCTGCTGGACGAGGTGGAGAAGGCGCACCACGAAGTCTTCGACATCCTGCTGCAGGTGCTGGACGACGGGCGGCTGACGGACGGTCAGGGCCGTACGGTCGACTTCCGCAACACCATCCTCATCCTCACCTCCAACCTCGGCTCCCCCTTCCTGGTCGATCCGTCCCTGAGCGAGGACGAGAAGCGGGAGCGGGTGCTGGAGACCGTACGGGCCTCGTTCCGGCCCGAGTTCCTCAACCGCCTCGACGACGTGGTGGTCTTCCACGCCCTGGGCACCGGCCAGCTCAAGCGCATCGCTCAGCTCCAGATCGACCACCTCCAGCGCCGGCTCACCGGCCGCCGGCTCACGCTCGACGTCACCGACGCCGCGCTGGAGTGGCTGTCCCGGCTCGGCCACGAGCCGGTGATCGACGCGACCTACGGGGTGTCGCAGCCCGGTCCGGACCTGACCTACGGCGCGCGGCCATTGCGCCGCCTGGTCCAGACGGCGATCGGCGACCAGCTGGCCCGCGCGATCCTGGCGGGCGAGATCGAGGACGGCGACACCGTCCAAGTGGATCTCGACGGGAACCGCCTGACCGTGTCCGCCGCCGAATAACCGCGTTGTCCTGTCCCGGTGCACCGGGAAACGGCGGCCCGCCGGGGCCGCCGCACCGGGTCGCCGGGGCGAGCCGGGGTTGCGGTCACCGGGCGGGTGTGAGGGAGGATGGCAGCATCCGTACGAAGGGAAATCCACGGTGAGCATCGACCCGTCCTCGATTCCGAATTTCGGGGGCCAGCCCGAACCGCAGCCGTCGGGGCCGGTGGGCCCCGTCGTCCCAGATCAGGACCTGGTCAAGCAGCTCCTCGACCAGATGGAGCTGAAGTACGTCGTCGACGAGGAGGGGGACCTCGCCGCGCCGTGGGAGCAGTTCCGCACGTACTTCATGTTCCGGGGGGAGGAGGAACAGCAGGTCTTCTCGGTCCGCACTTTCTATGACCGGCCGCACTCCATCGAGTCCAAGCCGCAGCTTCTGGAGTCGATCGACGACTGGAACCGCCGCACGCTGTGGCCGAAGGTCTACAGCCACACCAACGACGACGGTACGGTCCGCCTGATCGGCGAGGCGCAGATGCTGATCGGCACCGGCGTCAGCCTGGAGCACTTCGTCTCCAGCACCGTCAGCTGGGTGCGGGCCTCGATCGAGTTCGACCGCTGGATCGTCGAGCAGCTGGGCCTGGAGAAGGACATCGACTCCGCCGGTCCGGACGAGAAGGACGACGACGGCGAGGACTAGGTTCCCCGGCCATCCGCCCCACCGGGGTCCGACCCGGTGGTCAGGGCGACGACAGTGAAAAACCCTGAGAACCGAGCCTGAGCACCCGCTCCAGCGGTTCCACCGGACGTAGCGCACGCATCGTCGTCACGGCGCCGACCCGGCGATCGCCAGCAGATACGTTCCATAGCAGCACGAGAGCCCGGCCAGCGCGCCGACTGTCACCCCGACAGTGCGCAGCCGGGCTCTCGCCATGCCCACCGCGACCGGCAGCAGCAGCGGGAAGGCGGGCAGCAGGAAGCGCGGCTTGGAGCCGAAGTAGCGGGCGCCGCCCACCGTGATGACCAGCAGGACGGCGCTGTAGACCAGCAGCGCCACCGGCGGCCGGTCCATCATGAGCAGCACGAACAGCACCACCGCCAGCGAGACCACCGTGACCGTCATCGGATACGTGATGTGTTCCCTGCCCAGGACCATGTCCCGCACCGAGGCCCATGCGTCCTGGCCGAAGTCGAACTCCGAGCCCCACCTCCGCTGCACCCGGAAGTAGCCGAAGAACAGGCTGTCCTTCTGCCAGCCCACCCACAGCACGTACGTCAGCCAGCCGAGCGGGGCGATCGCGGCCCCCGCCCACAGCCGCCAGTCCTGGCGGGCGCACAGCGAGAGGCTGTCGGGCCCGCGGTTCCGCCACAGTTGGCAGATGTGCCACGCGGCGGCCATGCTGACGGCGGCGGCGACCGCGACGCCGTTCGGCCGGGACAGCCCGGCAAGCACGGAGAGTGTCCCCGCCCACAGCCACCGCCCGGTCAGCACGGCGTACAGCGTCCAAGCCGCGAAGGCGGTCATCAGCGACTCGGTGTACGCCATCGACTGGATGATCGCGTGCGGCAGGACGCCCCACAGGACCACCAGCAGCGTCGCGGCCCGGCGGCCGTGCAGCCGCTCGCCGACCGCGTAGATCCCCCAGGCCGCCGCTGCCGCAGCGGCCCACGACACCAGCAGCCCGGCGTGGACGAAGCCCAGAGACAGGACGGTGCGGATGACCCGGACCACCGCCGGGTACAGCGGGAAGAAGGCCAGATCGCTGTAAAGGCGGCTGGGGTCGGCGCTGTGCACCGCTGTGCCGTAGCCGTGCTCGACGACCCGCGCGTACCAGATCGAGTCCCAGGACTGGGCGAGCAGTTTGCGCGGATCCTTTCCGGCGTGCCAGGCCCACAGCGCCATGCAGGTCAGGCCGGTCAGCCGGACGGCCGCGTACACCCCGAGGGCGGGCGCGGCCCGGAGCAGCGCACTCCCCGCCCGGGTGTGCCACCGGGGGCGCAGTCGTACGGGCCGCACGCCCGGAGCGCTGACGGGCACGTGGGTGTCGGCGAACACGGGGCACCTCCGGTGCGGGCGCTGGGGGCGGACGCGGACCCGCCCCGCCGGGAGGAGGACCCTGCACCCCCGACCTTGCGCGGCGCCGCCCCTCACGGCACCCGCTGACGCCCGACGGTGGCCCGAAGTGCACCCACTCGGACCACGAGGCCGCACCCGGTCGCGTCAGCCCGTGCCGGCCAGGCCCTTCAGCCGCGAGACCGCCTCCTCGAGGACCTCTGTTCGCTTGCAGAAGGCGAAGCGGACGAACGGCGCGCCCTGGTCCTGGTGGTCGTAGAAGACCGCGTTCGGGATGGCGACCACCCCGCAGCGCTCGGGAAGCGCCCGGCAGAACGCGAAGCCGTCGGTCTCGCCGAGCGGCCGGACATCGGTGGTGACGAAGTACGTGCCGGCGGGACGGAACACGGTGAAGCCCGCCTCGGCGAGTCCGCTGCTCAGCAGATCGCGCTTGGCGCGCAGATCGTCCCGGAGGGTCTCGAAGTAGGCGTCGGGCAGGCGCAGCGCCTCCGCGACGGCGTACTGGAAGGGCCCGGCCGAGACGTAGGTCAGGAACTGCTTGGCGGACCGGACGGCCGCGACCAGCTCCGGGGCGGCGGTCACCCAGCCGACCTTCCACCCGGTGAAGGAGAAGGTCTTGCCCGAGGAGCCGATGGTGACCGTGCGCTCACGCATGCCCGGGAACCCGGCGAGCGGCAGGTGCTCGCCGTCGAAGACCAGGTGCTCGTAGACCTCGTCGGTGACCACCAGCAGATCCCGCTCGCAGGCCAGCTCGGCGACGGCGGCCAGTTCGGCGCGGGTGAGCACGGTGCCGGTGGGGTTGTGCGGGGTGTTGAGGAGGATGAGCCGCGTCCCGTCGGTGACGGCCGCCCGCAGCTCGTCCGGATCGAGGTGGTACGCACCGTCGTGCGGCCGCAGGGTGACCGGCACCCGCCGCCCGCCCGCCATCGCGATGCACGCGGCGTACGAGTCGTAGTACGGCTCCAGGGCGATGACCTCGTCGCCCGGCTCCAGCAGCGCGAGCAGTGCCGCGGCGATGGCCTCGGTCGCGCCCGCGGTGACCAGGACCTCGTGGTCCGGATCGAAGCCGAGCCCGTACCGGCGCTGTTGATGGTCGGCGATCGCGGTCCGCAGCTCGGGGACGCCGGGGCCGGGCGGGTACTGGTTCCCGCGGCCGTCCCGGAGCGCCCGCACCGCCGCCTCGCGGACCTCTTCCGGGCCGTCGGTGTCCGGGAAGCCCTGGCCCAGATTGATGGATCCGGTGCGGACGGCGAGCGCGGACATCTCGGCGAAGATCGTGGTGCCGAACTCGGCGAGGCGACGGTTGAGCAGAGGTCGTTTCATGCCGGTCATCCTGCGCCAGCCCCGCGGTGCGCTCAACCAGGCGTCGTTCCCCGTGGCTCTCCGTCCGCGTCCCGGCACAGTTTCCCGCCCGAACCTCTGGACTTCCTCAACTTACGTCCGGGGATCGGCACCTGGGGCGGTACCCGACGCACCGTTGCTGAGCAGGGGTAGGACCGTCGTTGTCTGTCGTTGTTGGCCGTCGTTGATCCCCCTCGGACGGCCCACAGACGGCCCGGAAGTGAGCGCGTGACCTGGCAAGACGCAGGGTTCCGGAAGTTCGCAGCGGGCCACCGCTCACGCTTCACTCACGCGCAGGTCCTTTCCGAGCGAGCCAGTGAGCTCCCTAGAACGACCAGGAGCTGACCGGCCGGCCGCTGCTGTGGTGGCAGGCGCCCACCGGGGGTCGTTCTTCTTACCCTGCCTCCGCGCACCACTTGCAGCCAAATCCTGCGGGTTCACGGCAAGGTGAGGCCCACCAGGATGAATAGGGAGAAGGCGATAGTCGCCCAAGCAAGGACGATCGCCGTCATACGGAGGCGTTCTCCGCTGTACTGGCCACCGGTAGCACGGATTGCTGCGCCGCATGAACGCGCGCGCATCAGTGCGATGACAGCTGGGATCATGCCGACGCCGACGACGAGGCTCAGAGGGAGGGAGACCACGGCCCATATGAGTGCCCCAACGGCTTCCGGATGCTGACCCCGTCCCGACTTGTCGCGGGGCTGCTTGCCCACGATGACCTCGGCAGCGACCTGGATCACCGCTTGGCCTGTCGGCCCCTTGACGGTGACCTCCCCGTGCAGGGAGCCGGGATGCGAGGTGTCCAGTGAGATGTCGACCCCCTCCTCGGAGACCACGGCACGCAGCCAACGGGGGGCCGACTCGACTGTGCAGTAGTGAGCGATAGGTGGGCCGAGCAGGGGTACCGTCTGACTCGGTCGGGATTCGTGTTGCCGCACGACGCCAAAGCCGATCCCCGGTACAGCGGGGTTGATCTCTACCTTGCGTACGGCCTGTTCTGCTTCGTCGGCAATGTCCCGGCGGTCGTTCTTGGCCATCTCGGCCAACGCCTTGTGTGCTCCGAGGGCATCGCCGAGATCCCCGCTCGCCAGAAGAGCGCGTAGTCGAGTGACAGCTCCCATGCGCGTGAGGGGATTTGGATCGTGCATGGCGTTGGCCAGGTCTGGCGGAATCGGCCGGGGCTTGACCACTCGCTGCGGGTTGCGGGCGATGTGCACCTCTCCCTGAAGTTCGAAGTCGCACGTAGGCGTCTGGTTGGGGTTCCTTTCGCTGACACGATCGCGGACGTAGTCGTAGAGCTCGCTGAGTGAAACCTGGCCGTCTCCGTCGCGGTCCGCATCCCCTGTGGTGAGCCCGTCGACCACGGCGCTGGTGAACACCGATGGCGCGGCACTCGACTCGTCGACGAGCTCATCCCCATCGAGCGCGTACTCCATTGCGCTGGAGGCCGTGATGACTGCATGGCCGCGCCCACCGTGGCGCTTCACATGGAACGGTTCGAGGACGTCCATGTCCTCGGCCGCTCGAACCCTGACGCCTTTCGCGAACGCGCCGCCGTAACAGCAGTCCAGGAGCAGTACCACGATGCGGGCTCGGCTGTCGCGCAAGCACTGACTCAGGAAGCCCGCTGAGACACCTGTGGAGATCAGTCGGTTCGGCACGGTGTCGCGTGCCACGAAGAACAACTCTCCCGATTGATGCTTGATGCCATGGCAGGAGAAGTGCACGAGGAGGAGGTCGTCTCGTCTGGCCTCGGAGAACAGGTCTTCGATTCGCCTCCGGATGCCGTGGGCAGACTCGTTTCGCACGACCTGCACATCGAATCCGCCGATCTTCGGATCGCTGAGCACTCCGACGAGAGCTCCTGCGTCTGCCGCTGGTGACCGAAGCCGCTTGAAGCGGGCATCCTCATACTCGTCGTTGGCAATGATCAATGCCTGTCGTTTACCGTCCACCGCTGGCCTCCATCGTCGATGACCTGGTTGATGAACACGTTCACCAGCCGGTCCCGGTCCGCAGCCGAGACGTTGGAGAGTTCCAAGACGGCTCCACCGACCTCCAGACGCACTCCTGCAGTGCCTTCTTGGGATCGGCCGAGCCATCGCTGGACCGTGAAAATGATCGATTGCAGTGCCGAAGCCAACTGCCCCACAGTCACTACAAGCTCACCCGCTGTCGACAGGTCCAGCCCGCGCGTCCCAGGCGGAGCCTCTCCTGCCGCCACGGGCGCGACGTCATCCACGTCGAGCTGGAGCAGGTCGTCTCGGAGGTATCTGGCCAGGAGAGACAACCGCTCCGGCTCCGCCCCCTCCTCGGACACATAGAGGTACAACATCGTGCTCATGAGACTGCTCCCGTTCGCCTCGGAGGGGACGCAACAACCCCTCCGCTATCCAGGCTAGGCGCAGCACAGCAGACCCAGATAGTCACGCTAAGTAATGGTTAACGCCATTGAGTAGCTGCACGCCTTCCTCATGCAGTGGGCCGGGCAAGGCCCGCGGTGACCATGGCCGGAGCGGGATGCTCAACGGCCGAACCCCATGACGCTGGCCGGTGAGCGCGGCCCCGAGTCATACCGCCCTCCGGTAGTCGACGACCTCCACGGAGTGCCCCGCGCACGGCGGAGCATCGTTGGGGGCGTCAGGCCACCTGTTCAGCCACGAGGCCGGCGACGCCCTCATACCAGGGTCTGCCACCGGGGCCGGGAGGCCAAGGATCGGGGCGACCTCCGCCAGGGAGACCACGTCGTAGTTGCGCGTACGGAACCGGTGTTGCGTGTGCCGTCGCCACCCGATTCGATAAGAGGGCATACATCTTCCACGGCACCGTGACCGTCGCAGCCATTCGCCTCTGGCTGCGCTCATGACCCGCCGAACAGCCCTTAGGCGCGTGCGGTCAGCTCAGCCGGGCATCGGCGTACACGGTCATCGCATCGCGCTGGTAGACGGCGAGCCCGTCGGCGATCTTGTCGAAGTTGGCCCGCATCTGCGGGTCGTCGACATAGGTCTGGCCCACTCCCTTGTACGCGGCCGCGGTCGGGGTCCAGAACCGGCAGATGCCCTGGTAGTTGGCGTCCACCTCGGCCTGTACCGCAGGGTCGGATACCGGCGTGCCGGCCACCATGAACTCCGCCATACGGATCATCTGCGCCGTCACCTCACGCTGCCAGCGCTCCGTGTCCTCGGAGGTCATCGCCTCGACGGCCTGCCGGGACTGCTCCCACGCCTGCGGCCACCGCTCCCGTACCTCGGCCTCGGCCTCGGCCTCGGAGGGGGCCTGGAACCCCTCGAACAGGTTCTCCGGCTTGTTGATCTTCGCCATATGGCCCTTGCCCTTACCTTCTTCCAGTTCGGCGATGGTGCGGCCGACCGTACGGGCGAGCGTCTCCAGCCGGTCCCGTTCCGCGAGCAGCCGTTGGTGGTGCGCACGGAGCACGGCCACCTGGTCGAGCTGGCTGTCCAGGACCGCCTGGATCTCGCGCAGCCCCAGGTCCAGCTCCCGCATCAGCAGGATCTGCTGCAACCGCAGCAGATCGGCCTCCTCGTAGTAGCGGTGCCCGTTGCTCCCGATCCATGCGGGCGGCAGCAGGCCGATCTCGTCGTAATGCCGCAGCGTCCGCGATGTCACCTTGGACATCCGCGCCACCTCCGCGATCGACCAGGCCATTGCCGGTGCCTCCCTCGCCGGGCCGGTCTCTCCGGCCCCACACATGACCGTAGAAGTTGCCGCAACGGAAAGCGCAAGCCCGAAGCCCTGTTGGACAGGCACCAGGGCCTGACCCGTCGGACAGGCCCTAGTGGGGAGGCTGACGCTGGCCGTGCGGCGCGCGTACCGTAGGCGCGAGAGACGCGACGATCGCGGGAGGCTCGGACCGTGAGCGACCAAACATGGACCATCGAATCCATCTGCGAGGCGCTGGGTACCCCCGCGCTGAGTCAGAGGTTCCTAGGCGAGATCAACCGGGCCCCCGCCCACGAGCTGCTGACGGTGTTCGCGAGGTGGCAGAGTGTTGCCGCTGGCATGGCCGCCGCGGCTGAACGCGGGCGCACTCTCGCTGAGGTAGAGAAGGCCACGGGGGAGATCCCCGGGGAGTGGGTAGATCGGACGGAGCGTGTCCAAGCTGAGGCCGCCGCTGCGCGCGCTCGTGGCGCCGCCTGATGAGCCACAGGCTCAAGTACGACCCGGCCGCCGAAGCGGTACACGACGCGCTGCCGTCCGACGTAAGTGAGCGGCTGTCCCTCGCACTTGCTGCAGCATGTGATGATCCCATTGCCGCGACAGAGCCCTATGGCGAGGATGACGGAGTCGTGCGGATGCTCATCACAGAGCATGTCATCGCGGTGCTCTTAGTCGGCCAGATCACGAAGACACTCACTGTGCTGCAGCTCAGCTACTTGGGTTGAGCTGCGGTTCAGCGAGCCCGCTTATCTTGGTAGCACCAGCGCTGTTGAGAGGACACGCGTGCCAAGAGTCTCGAAGCCCACTGATCACGCATACGACACCATCGCTGCGGAGCTGCGCTTGCGCATTGAGTCGGGGGAGCTCCCCGCTGGAGCCCCTATGCCATCGGAGTCTCAGCTCTGTAGGGAATTCGGGAAGTCGCGCGGGACTGTGCGTCGTGCACTCCAGCTCTTGGAGGAAGCGGGATTGACTCAGGTCGGCCAGGGGCAAGTGCGGCGAGTGCGAGGAGACGAACCGTTGCCGCACGCGCCGTACGAGAAGGTGGCCGAGGCTCTGACTGCCGAGATCGAGGCAGGGACACGTCGGCCTGGTGACAAGGTACCGAGCGCGGCGGACTTGGCTGCGACACACGGCGTGGCTATCGGCACGGCGCAGCGGGCGCTGAAAGTGCTGGAGAATCGTGGGCTGCTCACCAGCGGAGGTGTGCGGGGGCGCCTGGTTGCTGGATCGCCAGACGGAAGCCTGGAGCTGGGCCAAGTCGGGCAGGTGGCCGCTGCGCTCGCTGCCACGATTAGGGATGGGAAGCATCCGGTTGGGTCACGCCTCCCAGGCGAACGCAAGATCGCAGAGACGTACGGTGTGGCACGGGTGACGGTGCAGAGCGCGCTTACTCAGCTAGCCGAGCAGGGACTGATCGAGCGGCAGAGCCGGGGCAAAGGACGCCTGGTCCTGAGACAGGAGACGTAAGCCGTCAGCAGTGGCAAGCCACGGATTTTCTAGGGATACCTCGAAAGGGGAGCAAGTGGCGCACCGGTCCAATCAGCACACGGCAAACTTCTCGGCTGAGACAACCCTCCGTATAGCTCACAAAGCGAGTGAAATGGTTGGGCTAGGAGGCGAGACACTCCAGCCGATCCGTCTCGGGGAGAACGCCCTCTTTCGAGTCGGTCGGAACACCGTCGCTCGGGTAGCGCGTGGCCTGCACATGCTGGCCGACGTAGCCAAGGAAGTCGCTGTGGCTGATTGGTTGGAAGCGGCAGGGTTGCGAGCTACGCGCCTGGCGCCGCATATTGATCAGCCGGTCGCTGTAGATGGCTACCCGGTGACGTTCTGGCAGTTCATTGAGGAGTCAGAGCCACGCCCGACCATCGCTGAACTTGGTGGAATTCTCCGGCAGTTGCACGCCTTGCCGCTCGCCGAAGGGTTGCGGCTTCCTGATTACGACATGTTCGGCCGTGCGAAGCGGCGCATTGTTGCCGCGGAGGACATCAGCGATTCCGATCGTCGGTTCCTTTCAGAGCGGTACGAGGAGTTGATCGGGCGATACGCAGAGATTGAGTTCACCCTCCCAACGGGCCCCCTCCACGGTGATGCTCATCAGTCCAACCTCATGCGCGATGCTCAAGGGAATGTCGTACTCATCGACTTCGAGGGTATGGCCTTCGGGCCACCTGAGGCGGATTTGGCGATGACGGCCACGGAGTACCTCATCGGCTGGCATACCAAGAACGAATACGGGCGGTTCGTCGCGGCCTATGGGTGGGACGTCATGGACTCGCCAGCCTTCCCCGTGCTGCGCTCCATCCATGAGCTCAAGATGACGACGTGGCTCATGCAGAACATCAGGGAAAGCCAGCGCGTCGCGAATGAGTACGCGGCTCGGATTTCCGCCCTGCGCGATGAGTCAGCCCCGCGCCAGTGGCAGCCCTTCTGAGCGCTGTCTCAAGCGGACTGGGCTATCCGAACCGACTCCGCGACCCGCGCAAAGTCCTCAACCTCTCGGCTGCCTGAAGCCTGGAGCCGTGCATCTTCAAGAACACTGTCCACGTACTGCATGTAGCGGGCTGACTTGAGTGCGCCAGCGAGCTCAACGGCGTTTCTGGCCATAGCAAGCCCTTCTGCGACCTCTCCCTTCCGAACTGCGGCGTCCGCCTGCACAAGACGTAGGAAGGAGAGCGTACGGGCATAGGCAGGATCGGTCAGCTCGATGCAGCGCGACGTATAGATCTCTGCCTGGCGGAAGTCATTCAGGTCTCGAAAGCAGTGGGCGAACTCCCCATGCAATTCAGCTTCATCGAAGTAGCTGATCCACGCAGGATCATTTCCACTCTCACGAGACTTGAAGCTCTTCTCTGCCGCACGGAGTGCCAGCGCGGCACCTTTCGCCCTCACCGTCCAGGTCCGGGCGGCCGAGGCCGACATTCCCACCGACCTGCGCATGGCCGACTTCGCCCACCTGTGCGCGCAGCTCGATGCGGCGACCGGTCTCGGAGCGCTGAACGCCTACCGGACCAGCCTGGACGACCTCAACGACGACGTCATCGAGGGCGACCTACTGGCGCAGACCGTGCTGAAGCACGCCGTCGGCCTGGAAGCGGGCGCGCAGGAGCGGATGACCTCTGCCGAGTGGCTCCACTGCCTGACCCGGCTCTACACCGGCGACGACTTCCGCCCCCTGCCCAAGGGCTGGCCCACCACGGGCAAGGTCCTCTCCGACCGTCTCAAGCGGCTGCAGCCGACCCTCGCCGCTCGCGGCGTCCTCATCGACTGGGGCCGCACCAAAACGGCCCGCTACATCGAGATGACCCGCCCGTCGGTCCCGCCCTCGGAGCAGCAGGAGCCGGTGTTCTGACCTGCGACGCCACGGCCGCCCTGCTCAAGCAAGAAGAGCACCACGGGCATGACGTGCTCCTCTTGCTGTTCGGCGCAACGCGCCGCCCGATGGTCGCGCCGCGAAGCGGCTCCTTCTTCACGCTCTAAGGCGCACCGCACGACAACAGACACCCCCCTTCTCTTGTCCGAAGAGAAGGGACGCTGCGTCACCTGCGTCACCCGAGGGCGGGAAACGGCCCGTGACCTGCCGCTACAGGGGTGACGCAGGCGGGCGGTTCTGCGTCACCTTGCGTCACCCGCGTCACCGATGACGCAGACCACCTCGCGTCGGTGACACACCCCGAGACCTCTGCGTCACTCAAAACCGCAGGTCAGACGCACGAATGACGCAGATGACGCGGTGACGCAGAATCCCGCACCTCGGACAGACGCGGCCATGCCCTTCCCGATTGGAGTCCCTATGGCAATGCCGACAGACCCCGACCCCCGCGTCACTCTCCGAGGCGGCCTCCCGGACCGGTACCTCACCCGGACGACATCGCCGAGATGTTCGAGGTGCCCATAGAGACCGTCTACCAGTGGCGCAGGAAGCGCACTGGGCCGCCCGGCTTCCGCATCGGCAAGCACGTCCGCTACGACCCCGCCGACATACGCGCCTACGTCACCCAACGCAAGAACGCTGACACAGCCGCCTAACCGAATAGCCACCAGAGACAGCAGGGAGAGCCGTCGCCAACGGCTCTCCCTGCTGTGCGTCGAGAGAGGACCGCCGCCGCATGGCTGGCCACATCCAAGACCGCTGGTACAAGACCGAGACCGACACCGACGGCAAGACCGTCCGCGTCAAGACCCATCGGCACGGCAAGGGCATGCGCTATCGGGCCCGGTACGTCGGCCCCGACGGTACCGAGAAGTCCAAGAGCTTTCCCGACGGCAAGAAGCGTCTCGCCGAGAAGTGGCTCAGCGCCATCGAGACGGACATGACGCGCGGTCAGTACACCGACCCCAAGTCCATGCAGATCACGTTCCGCCAGTACGCCGAGAAGTGGCTGGACACCAAGACGCCCAGCGCGATGACCCGGAAGGAACTCGGTCGACGCCTGCGGCTGCACGCCTACCCGGTGCTTGGCTCCCGGCCAATCGGGACTTTCCGGCCTGAGCACATCAGGGAGTTCGTTGCCGCCCTGGAAGCGAAGCCCGGCGTCGGCCCGTCCTACGCCCGGAACATCTTCGCGGACGTTCAGTCGGTCCTGTCCGCCGCTGTCGACGACGCGCTGTTGTCGCGTAACCCGTGCGGTGCACGGACCGTCCGGCGGCCCAAGCCTGACGCGCACCTCGTAGTCCCGTGGGTGCCCGCTCAGGTATTCGCCGTTCGCACGGCCCTTCTGGAGCGGTACCGAGCGATGGTCGATGTCGGCGCCGGGTGCGGCCTGCGCCAGGGTGAGGTGTTCGGGCTCGCTGAGGACGCCATCGACACCGACGGGCGCACGCTCCATGTGGTCCGGCAGATCAAGCACGTGGAAGGGCACCCGGTGTTTGCTCTGCCCAAGGGAGGCAAGAAGCGGGACGTGCCGTTGCCGGACTCCGTGGCGGAAGCCCTCCGGGCGCACATGGACGCCTGCAAGCCCGTGGAGATCACGTTGCCGTGGGACGTGCCGGAGGGGTCGAAGGTGTCCGCCCGGCTGATCTTCACGGCTGAGCAAGGAGGCATGGTGTGGCGTAGCAACTTCAACGGCAAGGAGTGGAAGCCCGCCCTGGCGGTCGCTGGCCTCATCCCGGAGGCGGACGACGACGGCAAGTACGAGTCGGCGCGCGAGCACGGCATGCACGCCCTCAGGCATTTCTACGCCTCCGCCCTATTGGACGCGGGCGAGAACATCAAGGCCGTCAGCGAGTACATGGGACATGCTGACCCGGGGCTGACGCTGCGGGTGTACGCCCACCTGATGCCCGACAGCCGCCAGAGGGCCCGCCGCGCCATCGACACGGTGTTCCAGCGCATCTCCCGGGAAGATCACGGCCCACAGATAGCCCAGTGAGGCACGGACGGCCCCTGAACTGCCCTCCTGTGCAGGGCAGGGGCCGTTTCCCCTGAGGGACCCTTAGAACTTCAACGTACGTCCGGGCGGACTCAACAGCCGCCCACGCAAAGCGCTCGGCTAGGAACCCCAGCCGAGCGCCTCACTGCACTCGGGATCAGGCGGGCGGGCCGTCGAAGGAGGACCATTCGGACCAGGCGTCGTCGGGGTCGGTGCTCACCTTCCAGGAGGACACCGAACCGGTGTCGGTGCCGACCACGATCTGTGGGCGGCCGTCCGTCAGGGTAGCCACGCCCACGCTGCGGGCCGATCCCGGCAGATTGTTGAACTTCGCCCAGTTGGCCCAGGCGGCGCTCGGCTGGGTGTTCACCTTCCAGGTAGTCCACAGCTCGCCGCCTTCGGACACGGCGAATATCTGCGGCCGTTCGTCCGTCAGCGGGGCCGCGGCGAGCGACACCACACGGCCGTGGTCGAAGCCGAACGGCTGCCAGCCCGTCCAGCTGGCGTCCGGGAGCTCGGTCTCCTTCCACCTGGTGAACAGCCCATGGTTGCTTCCCGCGAACACTTGCGGGCGGCCGTCCGTGAGACGTGCTGACGTCATGCTTCGAACAGACATGCGATCCGTCTCCTTTTCCACGCCCAGACGGGCGTTCACGCCCCCACGTCCCTCCCTCCGTTCCACTGTTCGTCCGGCCGCGCGGATCCGCAAATCGGGCACTTGGCGGTAGGTGCAGGTATGGTGCCCGGCCGGACCGTGCTCGGCCGGCGGCCCGTTGTGGCGAAGAGCAAGACGGTGCGGCCCACGGCCGCGCGCCCCAAGATCACGGCCCACAGACGGCCCAGTGAGCCCCGCACGGACCCTGAACTGCCCTTCTACGCAGGTCAGGGGCCGTTGCCGCTGAGGGGACCCTCAGAACTTCCTCAACTCGGCTTTGGCCCGGGAAGGCCGGGGGCATCTCCCCTCCACGCCAGAAGCGGAGCCTCGCTTCGGGGGATGGAAGGAGAGTGAGGACTGATGGAGTTCACCCTTGGCTTGTTGTTCATCGGCTTTCTGCTGGCCGTCGTGATCCGCTTGGTGGGCGGCGGTCACAGGGGGCGCCGGCGCGGGAGCCGTGGCAGGGGCCGCGGCAGCGGCAGCAGCTGGTGGGCAGGCGGTGACGGCGGCGGCTCGTCCTGCGGCGGCAGCTTCTCCTGCGGCGGCGGTTCGTCGTGCGGCGGCGGAGGAGGAGGCGGTGGCTGCGGCGGTGGCGGCGGAAGCTGACGCAGCGACAGGGGTGACGGGCTGGGGGAGAGCGACCGCATCTGACCCGTGGTCGTGCGCCCGTCCCATGCTGCCTCGCATATGCGCCCGGCGGGACCGAATCCCGCCGGGCGTTCCACTTGTGAACAGTTGAACCGTGGAGCCCTCGGGGGGATGGAAACCCGCCGAAGATGGGTAAAACCGCTGTGGGCCCAAAACATTTCATGATTTCGTATCCCCCGGACCCCACGTGGGCACGAGCCGGCGAGCATTGCTCCCCTGGTCCTCTTCCGGGGCGGGCCGGCCCACCCTTCCACTGCGTTATTCACTGCGTGCTTGCGGAGCCGACCCATGCTCACCACTCTCAAGACTGCCTATACCGACACCCGTGCGGACGATCTCGCCTGGGCGCTCGGCAGGGAACCGCTTCCCGCCCTCGCCATCCTGGATCTCCGACTCGGTGATGCCTCGGTGCAGTTGCGGCTGCTCGGCGCCTCCCACCAAGTCCTCATCGAGGAAGAGCAGCGGGGCCGCTGCTCGGAGACCGTCGCCTGCATGCCGGGCAGCAGCACGCCCCTGCCGCTGGGCGTCGCCAAGCACATCGGGCAGTGGGAGTACGAATTCGCGGCCCGCGTCGAGACGCTCTCGCAGGGCTCGTTCGCAGGCCGCGCCCAGGAGTTGCTCGCGCTGGTGGCCGACCATCCGAACGGCCTGGCCGGGACGTTTCCGGGAAGCCCGCACGCGTTCACCGCCATGCTGGCCCAGCGCCACGAGGATCAGCTTCGCTGGCGTACATGGCACGCCTATCCGCAGGAGGGCCGGCTCGTCGCCACCCGCACCCAGGTCGGTACGCGGGTCGGTGTGCGGGTGGGCACGCGCGCGTGCATCCCCCAGTGACCTGTACTGCCCTGTTGACACCGTATTGCACCCCTGTGGGTGACTGGTTACTCGATGGGCCTGACGTAGCGTTCCGGTCGTGATCGACCCGCCGCTGTCCAGCGTCGTCCCTCCCGTGGCTGCCGCGCGGGAGCCGCAAGGTCTGGCGCGCCTGCCCGTACCGGCCGGGCTCGGCCGGCTGCTCGTCCTCGGCGCCGTCTTCGTCTGCGCCGCGTGCGGTCTCATCTATGAGCTCGAACTCGTCGCGCTGGCTTCGTACTTGACCGGCGATTCGGTCACCCAGGCGTCCGTCGTGCTGTCCGTGATGGTCTTCGCCATGGGGATCGGCTCGCTGCTGGCGAAGCGGCTGCGGTGGCGGCCGGCGGTCGGTTTCGGGCTCGTCGAGGCGGCCCTCGCACTGATCGGCGGCACGTCGGCGATGGCGCTGTACGCGGCGTTCGCCTGGTTCGGTCCGTCCCGCTCCGTGCTCGTCGCCTTCTCCTGCGCGATCGGCGTGCTGATCGGCGCCGAGGTACCGCTGCTGATGACCCTCATCCAGCGCATCCGCCGCCAGGACGCGGGCGGCGCCGTCGCGGATCTGTTCGCCGCCGACTACGTGGGCGCACTGGTCGGCGGCCTGGCGTTCCCGTTCCTTCTGCTGCCGGAGCTCGGGCAGTTGAGCGGGGCGCTGCTGACGGGCGCGGTGAACGCGGTCGCGGGCGGGGCGATGGTGCTGTGGCTGTTCCGCCGCGACCTGACCCTGCGGGCACGGTGGCTGCTGCTCGGCGCCAACGTGCTGGTGCTTGCCCTGCTCGCGGCCTGCACCCTCTTGGCCCAGCCCTTCGAACGGGCGGCGCGGCGCGCGGTGTACGGGACCGACGTGCGGGTCGCCGTACGAACCGACGTGCAGGAGGTCGTGCTGACCGGGGGCGTCGGCGGGCCGGCGGGCCGCCCGCCCGCCGTTCTCTCGCTCTTCGTCGACGGGCGGTTGCGGGTCGGCGGCCGCGACGGGGCCCGCGATCACGAGGCGCTGGTCCACCCGGCGATGGCCGCGAGCCCACGACGCGTTCTGATCCTCGGCGGCGGCGACGGTCTCGCGCTGCGCGAGGTGCTGCAGCACCCCCGGGTGACGGCGGTGACCCTCGTCGAACCCGACGCGGAGCTGGTGCGGTTGGCCCGTACGGACCCGGGGCTGTCCCGGCTGAACGGCGACGCCTTCGGGGACCGGCGGCTCCGGGTGGTGGTGGCCGACGCCTTCGACTGGCTGCGGAAGGCCGCGCGTTCGGCGGAGCGGCCCTACGACGTCGTCGTCTGCGATCTGCCCGACCCCGCGACCACCGGGGGCGCGCGGCTCTACTCGGCGGAGTTCTACGGACTGGTACGGCGTGTCCTGGCCCCCGACGGCAGGCTCGCCGTGCACACCGGCCGGATGCCGCTGCGCCGGCGCGCCTTCTGGACGGTCGACGCGACGCTGCGCTCGGCGGGACTGCGGACGGTGCCGTACCGGGTGGCCGCAACGGATCGACCCGACGGCACGGGGCTCTTCCTGGCGGCGCGTCGGGAGTCACCGGCGCGGCTGGAGTTGTCCACGGCTGTCCCGGGGCGGCGCTCGCCGGCCCGGTTGTCGCTGCGGGCGGTGGCGCGCGAGCGGGTGAGGGGGCTGCCCGCATCGACGCTGATGCATCCGCGCTACATCGACTGACGGCCTGGGGGCACCTCCCAGGTGAAGCTCTGGGGGAGGGTGTAGAACTGGGTGTCATGCGACAGATGGCTACATTTCGGACCGTTCTCTGCTGGTGGGTGGCCGGACTGGCGGCTGGGGCCGTCCTGACCGGCTGCGCCGACGCGGACTTGGGTTCCGGCGCGGATCCGCAGTCCGGTTCTGCGGCCACTTCCGACGGCGGCCTCGGCTCCGGTGGCTCGGGTTCCGGTGACTCGGGTTCCGAAGCCGACTCCGAGCCTCATGTCTGGGACGAGAAGTCGTCCGCCACCACGAAGCCCTCCCCAGGCGAGACCCCGAAGTCGGTGCTGCACGCGCTGACGGCGCTGGACACTGCTGACAGGTCCCTGCCGACCGGCGAGTCCTACGAGCTGGAGAGCGAGCGGGACGCGCGGGGCCGGCGGGTGTGGGAGATCGGTGTCGCGTCCGACGGCGACGACGAGTACGAAGTGGTGGTCTCCGAGGACGGCACGACGGTCCTGTCCAAGCGTGAGGACGAGACCACGGACGATGACGTCCTCAAGCTGAAGCGGGCGCGGACGACCGCCCAGCAGGCCGTGCGCCTGGCCTATATGCACCGGCCGGGCGAGGTCCGGGCGCTGGAGCTCGACACCCGCGCCGATGGCACGGTCGTCTGGCAGGTCACCATGGCGCCGCCGGGTGCCGGGGACCACGCCCCGGTCTCGGACGTGATCCTCAACGCCGGCACGGGCAACGTCATCCGCTCCGGGGCGTAAGGTCGCGGGCCGGCGCCATGAGGTCGGCGGGTGCCGGCGGTATGGGGCCGATGGCGTGGGACTGACGGCAGTGGTGCGCGAAGTCGCGCGGAAGAGGGTGCCGAACGGGATCGGCTGGGTAGGCTCGGGCCTCATGGAGCATGAGGTATTCGTTCCGTTTCCCACCGGCACCGTGCGGCAGGCCCTCGCCGATCCCGTACGCGTGGCTCGCTGCATCCCCGGCTTCCTGGGGGACGGCGACGCGTCGGACGCGCTCTCGGGCCGGATGCGGGTACGGATCGGCAACTCGACCATCACCTACCGCGGCCGGCTCCGGATCACGGAGCAGGAGGACGGCGACCTCGCGGTCGAGGGCGAGGGGACGGAGGCGCGCGGCAGCGGCTCCGTGAAGCTCGCGCTGCACGTCCGGCTGTCCGCCGCCAGTGACGGCTCGCTGCTGGCGTGCACCGGCACCGTACGCAGCGAGGGCCGGCTTGCCGACGCCGGGGAGACGGCGGCCACCACAGCGGGCCGCCGCCTGCTGGACCGTTTCGCCACGGAGCTGGCCGCGGGGCTGGAGTCCTCGCCGATCGGCACGGACGACGCGGCGCAGACCTGGGAGCCGGACGCGCCGGTCGGCGACCGGCCGCTGATCGGCTCGGAGGACGACAACCAGCGCGCCATCCCCGGTATCCCCGCGCCTGACAAGCCGAAGAACGGGAGCCCTTCGGGAGCCGCCTCCCCGCCGGACACGGCGGGTGCAGCAGGGGCGTCAGGTGCCGCGGACACCGAGGACGCGACCGGCGCGGCCGAGGCCGCGGAGGAGAGCGACGCGCGTGACGGCGTGGACGCGGGCCCCGAACAGCCCCAGCTGCCCCCGGACCAGGAACCCGAGCCGGGCACCGGCCCGGAGCCGGAGCCGGCCTCGGTGTTCGAGACCGAGGTCCCGCCGCCGTCGCTCGATCCGCTCTCCGACGAGGAGGACGCCGGCAGGGAGCCCCCGGCTGAGGCCGCGCACGCACGCCGCACGATGATCGGCCGCAGCGCGGAAGAGGTCGACCACGCACCGCCCCGCGGCCGCTACGCCCCGGTCCCCGCCCCCGAGGCCGGTTTCCCCACCGACACCCTGCGCTGGGCCGCACCCGTCGCGGCGGTGCTGATCGCCTCCGCGGTGGTCGTCGGCCGGATGCTCCGCCGCCGCCGCTGAACGGTCGGGCCGGGCGCGCAGGATGGTGATCTCTCTGCGGCCACCGCGCGCGAGGAATTAGGGTCGGAGGGTGAACACCCAGGACTCCGCGAAGACGGCGACCACCGATGGTGTCGTACGACTCGGCGCCGGAGATGCCGAGTTGACCATGCTGCCCGCTCTCGGCTGCCGGATCGGCTCACTGCGGATCGGTGGTAGGGAGCTGCTGCGACAAGGAGCGCGGTTCGGCTCGTTCCCGATGGTTCCCTGGTGCGGCCGGGTCGAGAACGGGCGGTTCCGGAACGGCGCCGTACAGCACCAGCTGCCGCGGAACAGTCCGCCGCACGCCATCCACGGCACCGGCCGCGACACCGCCTGGCGCACGGCCCGTGCCGAGCAGGACTCGGCCGTCTTCACCTACGACCTCGCGGAGCCCTGGCCGTATCCGGGCCGGGTCACCCAGCTCGTCGCACTGACCGCGGAGTCCCTCACGCTCACCATGGGCGTCGAGACGATCGGCGACTCCTTCCCCGCGCAGGTCGGCTGGCACCCCTGGTTCCTGCGGAACCTGGGCGGCGGTGGTGCCGATGTGGAGATCGATTTCCATCCCGCCTGGCAGGAGGAGCGCGGCGAGAACCACCTCCCCACCGGCCGCCGCATGGAGCCGAAGCCCGGTCCGTGGGACGACTGCTTCGGCATGCCGGACGGCGTGGCGGTCACCCTGCGCTGGCCCGGGCAGCTGGAATTGAAGATCAGCAGCCGCACCGAGTGGGTCGTCGTCTACGACGAGCAGCCCGCAGCGGTCTGCGTCGAGCCCCAGTCCGGCCCGCCGAACGGGCTCAATACGCTGCCGCGCCTGGTGACCCCTGTGGAGCCGCTCGAGATGGCCGTGACCTGGACGTGGCGCCGGCTCTGACCGCTCCGACCGGCGCCTGCCACCCACCGAGCACCGGGGGCGGCGAGGAGGCTTAGGCTCAGGGGCATGACCGATGCGCGTGACGCCCTGCTGCAGCAGATCAAGGACAAGGCCGTGGTCCACGGCAAGGTGGTCCTCTCCTCCGGCAAGGAGGCCGACTACTACATCGACCTGCGCCGGATCACCCTCGGTGGTCAGGCCGCCCCACTCGTCGGCCAAGTCATGCTCGACCTGACGGCCGACCTCGACTACGACGCCGTGGGCGGCCTGACCCTGGGCGCCGACCCCGTCGCCGCCTCGATGCTGCACGCCGCCGCCGCACGCGGCCGCACGCTCGACGCCTTCGTCGTACGGAAGGCGGGCAAGGCGCACGGTCTGCAACGCCGTATCGAGGGCCCGGACATCGCCGGGCGCCGTGTGCTGATCGTCGAGGACGTCTCCACCACCGGCGGTTCGCCGCTGACCGCCGTCGATGCGGCGCGTGAGGCGGGCGCGGAGGTCGTCGCCGTCGCGGTGATCGTCGAGCGAGGCGCGGCGTCCGCGATCGCGGAGGCAGGGCTCCCGTATCTGTCGGCCTATGGGCTCGCCGATTTGGGCCTCTGAGCTGCGGATTCACCGGCGCTTCCCTGTGGAGGCCTTGCACGGGCCTGAGGTTTCACGTGAAACTCCAGGCCCCGCGTCGCGCTCCCCGGGCGGCGCCGGGTGGACCAATCGTCCGTGTCTGGGAAGATGGGCGCGACGATGACGTCGCCCCTAGGTCAGGGCCCTTACGCACCCACCCGCACATCACAAGGAGCGGACAGATGCCCATCGCAACCCCCGAGGTCTACAACGAGATGCTCGACCGGGCGAAAGCAGGCAAGTTCGCCTACCCGGCCATCAACGTAACCTCGACGCAGACACTGCACGCGGCCCTCCGCGGCTTCGCCGAGGCCGAGAGTGACGGCATCGTCCAGATTTCCACAGGTGGCGCCGAGTTCCTGGGCGGCCAGTACAGCAAGGACATGGTCTCGGGCGCCGTTGCACTGGCCGAGTTCGCGCACATCGTCGCCAAGAAGTACCCGGTGAACATCGCGCTGCACACCGACCACTGCCCGAAGGACAAGCTCGACGGCTACGTACGGCCGCTGCTCGCGATCTCGCAGGAGCGCGTGGCCGCCGGCCTGGACCCGCTCTTCCAGTCCCACATGTGGGACGGCTCCGCGGAGAAGCTCGACGAGAACCTCGCCATCGCGCAGGAGCTGCTCTCCGAGGCCGTGAAGGCGAAGATCATCCTCGAGGTGGAGATCACCCCGACCGGCGGCGAGGAGGACGGCGTCTCGCACGAGATCAACGACGAGCTGTACACCACCGTCTCCGACGCCGAGCGGACCGCCGAGGCACTGGGCCTGGGCGAGAAGGGCCGCTACCTGTTGGCCGCCTCCTTCGGCAACGTCCACGGCGTCTACAAGCCGGGCAATGTCGTGCTCCGCCCTGAGCTGCTGCGCGACCTTCAGGATGGCATCGCCGCCAAGCACGGCAAGGCCGACCCGTTCGACTTCGTCTTCCACGGCGGCTCCGGCTCCACGGAAGAGGAGATCCGCACCGCTCTGGGGAACGGCGTCGTGAAGATGAACCTCGACACCGACACCCAGTACGCCTTCACCCGCCCTGTCGCGGACCACATGTTCCGCAACTACGACGGCGTGCTGAAGGTCGACGGCGACGTCGGGAACAAGAAGACCTACGACCCGCGCAGCTGGGGCAAGCTGGCCGAGAAGAGCATGGCCGAGCGCGTGACGAAGGCCTGCGCTGACCTGCGCTCCACGGGCACGAAGCTGAAGTAACGCGCTCCGCGCGCTCTGCGTACCGGGCCCAGCCCGGTCCCCCGCCGAGGCCCGGCCCCTCACCCTGAGGGGCCGGGCTTCGCGCTTTCTGGCGACCACCATTGCGGCGCGGCCTCGACCCACCCACGGCGGGGGCGCAGGACGGGCCCGGGCGAGGTGGCCGCAGACGGCGAAGGCGGGGATGATCCCGGTATGAGTGAGGGCTCGGCCGGGGCTCCCGGTGAGGGCAGGCGCGAGCGCGTCGGGCGGCCCGCGGAGGCGCCCGGGCGGGATGGTGCGGGATCGCGGCCGCCCGAGGCGCCTCCGCCCGGGGATGCCGGCACCACCCGGCTCTCCGAGGCCGCCGGGCGATGGATCGTGCTGGTGACCGTGCTCGGGTCCGGGATGGCCTTTCTCGACAGCACCGTCGTCAATGTCGCCCTGCCCCGGATGGGGGCCGATCTCGACGCCGACCTGGCCGTCCTGCAGTGGACCGTCAACGCCTACATGCTCACCCTCGCCGGGCTCATTCTGCTCGGCGGGGCGCTCGGCGACCGGTTCGGGCGGCGGCGGGTGTTCGTCGTCGGCGTCGTCTGGTTCGCGCTGACCTCGCTGGCCTGCGGGCTCGCACCCGGCGCCGGGGTGCTGATCGCCGCCCGCGCCCTGCAGGGCATCGGCGCGGCACTGCTCACCCCAGGATCCCTGGCCCTGATCCAGGCCACCATCCACCCGGACGAACGGGCGCGCGCCGTCGGTGCCTGGTCCGGGCTCACCGGCGTCGCGGCGGCCGTCGGGCCGTTCCTCGGCGGCTGGTTGGTCGACGGACCCGGCTGGCGATGGGTGTTCCTGCTCAACGTCCCGCTGGCCGCCGTCTGTGTGCCCGTGGCGCTGCGGCACGTGCCCGAGACGCTTGCGGCGCCCGCGGGGGCACTCGCCGGCGAGGCCCCCGGGCGGTTCGACGTCCCGGGCGCCGCGCTCGCCGCGCTGTCGCTCGGCGCCGTGACGTACGCCCTGATCGAGGCCCCCGAGCAGGGCGCCTCCCCGGCCGTCCTGGTCACGGCGCTCGGCGGGTTGTTGCTCGGCGCCGCCTTCATCCGGCGGGAACGGCGGCTGGAGCGGCAGCGGGACCATCCGCGGGAACCGTGGCCCGCCTCGCGACGAGCCGACCCGATGCTGCCGCCCCGGATCTTCCGCTCCCGCCAGTTCACCGCGGTCAACGCCGTGACCCTGTGCGTGTACGCGGCGTTCGGCGGCTTCTTCTTCCTTTCCGTCCTCCAGCTCCAGGTGGTCCTCGGCTACTCCGCCCTCGCCGCCGGTACCGCCCTGCTGCCCATCACCCTGCTGATGCTGCTGCTGTCCTCGCGGTCCGGTGAGCTGGGACAGCGGATCGGCCCTCGGATCCCGCTCACCGCGGGGTCGCTGCTCTGCGCGGCGGGGATGCTACTGATGATCCGGGCCGGTGCGGGAGCCTCGTACTGGACGGACGTGCTGCCGGCGCTGCTGGTGCTGGGCTCGGGCATGGTGCTGCTGGTCGCGCCGCTCACCGCGACCGTCCTCGCATCGGTCGAGGTGGCCCGGGCAGGCCTCGCGAGCGGGGTCAACAACGCGGTGGCGCGCGCGGCGGGCCTGATCGCGGTCGCCGCACTGCCGCTGCTCGCCGGGATGGGGCCGGAGGCGTACCGGGATGCCGGGGAGTTCGGCGAGACCTTCCGCCGGGCCATGCCGATCTGCGCGGGTGTGCTCGTGCTGGGAGCGCTGATCGCATGGCTCGCGGTGCGGACCGATGTGCTGGAGCCCGCCGCCCCGGGCGAGCCGCAGCGCTGCCGGGCGGAGTGCCGTACGCACTGTGCGGTCAGCTCGCCACCGCTCGACCCCGGTGAGACCCGCGGCGGGTCGGCGGGGGACCACGGCCCGGCGGTGGACGGTTCCCGCCCCTCTGCTCCGAGGGCTCCCTGAGCGCCCCTTTCGGGGCCGGGCCGGGCAAACTTGAACCCATGGCCATTCACGAGAATCTGCTCGGGGGACCGCCCCCGACCCATCTGCCCGACGAACCCGAGCCGCGCGAGCTGCTCGCCTCCGGCACCGCCCCCGCCGACGTGGCGGCGAAGTATCCGACGTCCTCGCTGGCCTGGGCACAGCTCTCCGACGACGCCTTCGAGGCAGGCCGGGTCGTCGAGTCGTACGCATATGCCCGCACGGGCTACCACCGCGGCCTCGACGCGCTGCGCCGCAACGGCTGGAAGGGCCACGGGCCCGTGCCGTGGGAGCACGAGCCGAACCGCGGCTTCCTGCGCGCGCTGCACGCCCTCGCGCGCGCCGCGCAGTCCATCGGTGAGCAGGACGAGTACGAGCGCTGTGCGACCTTCCTGCGTGACTCCTCCCCGACCGCCGCGGACACCCTCACCTGAGGTCTGTGCGCTCCCGGCGCGGGCTTTCCCGAGCCCGTGCCCACTCGGCCGTACGGCCGCCCGGCCGCTGGTCGCGCGACCGTACGGCCGTCGGGCCTGGCTGCCGGATTCGCCCAGGCAGCCCTTGCCGGAGCGGGCACCCGCCACGGATGATGCGCGTGGGCCTGCATCGCGCGGACCGCGCAGGCGGGCCCGAGGGGACCGGGGCTCCAATGCCGAGAGGAAGGGGCGGACCGCTACCCGGTAGCACGTACCGAGGAGACAGTGATGTCCCAGAAGCCCAATATGTCCGCAGTCGATCCGGACACCCCGGATCTCACCCCGGACTTCACTATTGGCAGCGGGGGCACGACACCCTACGAGGACTACGTCCAAGCGGATGTCCTCACGCACCTGCAGCACCCGCTCTCCGACGACCCCGGAGAGATGGTCTTCCTGGTGACCACCCAGGTGATGGAGTTGTGGTTCACCGTGATCGTCCATGAGTGGCGGACGGCCGCCGAGGCACTGCGCCAGGACGATCTGCCCGGCGCCATGGCGGCGCTCACCCGCTCCACCTACGAGCTGGAGTCGCTCACCGCGTCGTGGAAGCCGCTGGCGCACCTCACCCCTGCGCAGTTCAACGCCTACCGCGGCGCGCTCGGCGAAGGCTCCGGCTTCCAGTCCGCGATGTACCGGCGGCTGGAGTTCCTGCTCGGCGAGAAGTCCACGTCGATGCTCGTCCCACACCGTGGCGCACCGCGGGCCCACGCCGAGCTCGAAAAGGCGCTCGCGGAACCGAGCCTGTACGACGAGGTGGTACGGCTGCTCGCCCGCCGCGGCTACGCGATCCCCCGATCCGTACTCGATCGGGATCCGACGCAGCGCTACGAGCCCGAACCCGCAGTTGAGCAGGCCTGGCAGCAGATCTACTCCGGCCGGCAGGACAGCGAACTGCTGCGGCTCGGCGAGGCGCTGACCGAGGTCGCCGAGCTGGTGTGGCGCTGGCGCAACGACCATCTGGTCGCGACCCGCCGGGCGATGGGCGCGAAGCCCGGCACCGGCGGATCGGCGGGGGTCGCCTGGCTGGAGAAGCGGGCGCAGAAGTACGTCTTCCCCGAGCTGTGGACGGCGCGTAGCCATGTCTGAAGCACTCGCGGAGAAGGCGGCGCGGCTCGATGCCGCGGACGAACTGGCCAAGGCGCGCGATCGCTTCGCCCTCGACGACGACGTCGTCTACCTCGACGGCAACTCCCTCGGCGCCCTGCCCCGCTCGGTGCCGCAGCGACTGGCCGATGTCGTCGAGCACGAGTGGGGACGGCTGCGGATCCGCTCCTGGGAGGAGAGTGGCTGGTGGACCGCGCCCGAGCGGATCGGCGACCGGATCGCACCGCTCGTGGGGGCGGCGGCCGGGCAGGTCGTGGTCGGGGACTCGACGAGCGTCAACGTCTTCAAGGCGGTCGTCGCGGCCGTACGCATGGCCGGGGAAGGCCGTGACGAGGTGCTGGTCGACGCGTCGACGTTCCCCACGGACGGCTATATCGCCGAGTCCGCCGCCCGGCTGACCGGCTGCCGCCTCCGGGCCGTCGCGCCCGGTGCGATGGCCGCCGAGACCGGTCCGCGCACCGCCGCCCTGCTGGTCAACCACGTCGACTACCGCACCGGCCGGCTCCACGACCTGCCCGGGACGACGGCCGCCGCGCACGCGGCGGGGGCACTGGTGGTCTGGGATCTATGCCACAGCGCGGGCGCGCTGCCGGTCGGGCTCGACGAGCAGCGGGTCGACTTCGCCGTCGGCTGCACGTACAAGTACCTCAACGGCGGCCCGGGGGCTCCCGCGTACCTCTACGTCCGCCGTGACCACCAGCCCCGCTTCGACTCCCCGCTCCCGGGCTGGAACTCCCATGCCGACCCCTTCGGCATGGTGCCTTCCTACGCTCCGGCCGACGGTTGTGTGCGGGGCCGCGTCGGCACGCCCGACATCCTCTCCATGCTGGCGCTGGAGGCGGCGCTGGACGTCTGGGAGGACGTCTCGATCGACGCGGTACGGGCGAAGAGCCTCGCGCTGACGGACTTCTTCCTCGAGTGCGTGGCGCACTGCGTGCCGCGCGGACGGGTGGAGTGCCTCACCCCGGCCCGGCACGCCGAGCGCGGCAGCCAGGTCGCGCTGCGCTGCGCGGAGGCGGGCGCGGTCATGCGCGGTCTCACCTCGCGAGGCGTGGTCGGCGACTTCCGCCGCCCGGACGTCCTCCGCTTCGGCTTCACCCCGCTCTATACGTCATTCGCGGACACGGAGCGCGCCGCGCGCGTGCTGGGCGAGGTGCTCGCCGCCGAGAGGGGAGCTTGACCGTGCCTGCCGCGGCCGAGTCCGCTGGCGACGTGGAGGTGGCTGCTGTGCTGGCACATGCGCCTGTGCCCGCCGATGCGACCTTCGCGTACGGCGAACACCCCGATCAGGTCGTCGACTTCTACGCCCCGTGCGGGGGCGAGGGGACGGCGCCGCTCGTGGTGCTGCTGCACGGCGGGGCGTGGCGCGCGCCCTACGACCGCAGGCACATCTCGCCGTTGGCGGCGCATCTGGCACGGCACGGCTTCGCCGTGGCCTCGGTGGAGTACCGCCGAGGCCCGGCGCCGTCGGCTCAGCGGCACGGCGGGCCCGCGCTGTCGCGCGCCGGCCGCTGGCCCGACACGCTGGACGACGTCGCTACAGCCGTCGACGTCATCCCGACCTTCGTCAAAGAGCTGACCGCCGAGTCCGCCGAGTCCGCCGAGTCCGCAGGGGCGGGCAGTGCCGCCACCGCGCGCGGCCGCGCGGCCGCGCCCTGGGTGCGGGTCGACGCCGGCCGCGTGGTGCTCGTCGGGCACTCCGCCGGGGGGCACCTCGCCCTGTGGGCCGCCGCTCGGCATCGGCAGCCCGGCGGATCCCCATGGCGCCTGGCCGCCCCTCCCCCCGTCCGAGGCGTCGTCGCACTCGCCCCCATCGCGGACTTCGCCTTGGGCCGGGAGCTCGGTGTGTGTTCCGACGCCGTCGTGCAGTTCCTCGGCGGGCCGGAGGCGTACGCGGCGCGGCGGCCGTACGCCGACCCCGCGGCGCTGCTCCCCACCGGAATCGCCACCACGATCGTGCAGGGCGCCACCGACAGCGACGTACCTCCGCAGGTCGCCCGGGCCTTCGCCGATGCGGCGGAGCGTGCCGGAGCGCGGACCCGGCTCGTCGTCCTCGACGGCGTGGGGCACTTTCCGCTCATCGATCCCACCGCGCCCGCGACCCGTACGGTCGTGGCCGAGATCGAGCGGCTCAGCCGCTGAGATCCCCGCTTCCGGGTCGGTGCCCCGGCGCGGTCACCACACCAACACCGCTCGTCATCCTCGCGACGGACGCCGCGAAGTCACCTCACATGGTGACGACGCCCGGGCTCGCACTGCGTAGCGTGCACGGTGTGAACGAGACGACGACCTCTACCTGGACCGAGTCCCGGATTGCCCGAGCTGCTTGGCGGGCCCTGCATGAGGACCTGTTCCGGGACGCCTGGGCCTTCCGGCCCCTGCAGCCACTGCGCGCCGAGCGCTTCGCCCGCCGGCCCCGCCTCGAACGGATGGGTGCCCGCTGGCTGCCCTATGCCGCAGTTGTGGCGGTCGCCCTGTACATCTTCATGATCGACACCGCCAGCCGGGAAGACTCGCCCGGTGGCTCCGCGGTGGCGGTCCTCCTGGCGCTGGCCCACACCGCACCGCTCCTCATAACCCTCTTCCGTCCCGTCGGCGCCTGGTGGCTGTCGCTCGGTGTCATGGCCGCCGATACCGCCTTGAATGACGGGCCGGGGGCCGGGATCTTGGCGCACCTGGGGGTGATGGTCATCGTGACGCTGCGGTCCAGGCCCCGGGTGGCCGTCGAGATGTGGCTGATCTCCTTGGTCGTTCTGGGTGGAATCGGCGGGCTTCTGGGCTTCTCCGACGGGGCGACCGTCGGCTCGTTCGCCGTCTTCGCCGCCGTCGTCCTCGCCATCGCCCTCGCCGTGCGCGGCTGGTCGCTGGCCCGCGGTGAGGTCGCCGAGAAGGAGACCCTCGTGGCCGACGTCCGCGGCCAGCACACCCAGCTTGAGGAACGGGCCCGGATCGCCCGTGAACTGCACGACGTCGTCGCCCACCACATGTCCGTGATCGCGATTCAGGCCGAGGCCGCCCCGTACCGCGTCACCGATCCGCCCGAGGAGCTGACCAGGAGCTTCGCCACGATCCGCGAGAGCGCGGTGGTGGCGCTGGCCGAGCTGCGCCGTGTCCTCGGGGTGCTGCGCTTCGAGAACGGCCAGGTCGAAGACGGCATCCCCGACGCCCCGCAGCCCGACCTCTCCCGCCTGGACGAGCTGGTCGAGGGGGTACGGTCCGTGGGCCTGTCCGTCGACGTCGCGCGCACCGGCGCGCAGCGCAGCCTCCCGCAGGGCGTGGAGCTGTCGGCCTACCGGATCATCCAGGAGGCGCTGAGCAACGCCCTGCGCCATGCGCCCGGTTCACAGGTCCGGGTCGAGGTGAGTTACGTCCTCACCGGCCTCGGCCTGCGCATCGCCAACACCCCGCCCACGGAGAAGGTGCTGCCCTCCCCGGGCATCGGCCACGGCGTGATGGGCATGCGGGAGCGCGCCTCGATGCTGGGCGGCGAGCTGACCGCCCACCCCACTCCGGACGGCGGCTACGAGGTCGTGGCCTTCCTCCCGGTCGACCAGGCGGCCGCCCCCGCCGCCGACCAGGCCGGTGAGGGGGAGTCCGCATGACGATCCGCGTGCTGATCGCCGACGACCAGCTGATGGTCCGCGAAGGCTTCTCCGTGCTGTTGGGCGCGCAGCCGGACATCGAGGTGGTCGGCGAGGCCCTCGACGGTCACGAGGCCATCGCCAAGGTCGCCGAACTGCGTCCGGACGTCGTCCTCATGGACATCCGGATGCCCGGCATGAACGGTCTCGAGGCCACCCGCCGGATCGCCGCGGAGCGGCAGGACGAGGCAGGATCCGCCGCCCCGGAGGGCGGCACCCGAGTCCTGATCCTCACCACCTTCGACCTGGACGAGTACGTCTACGAGGCCCTGCGCGCCGGCGCGTCCGGCTTCCTCCTCAAGGACGCGTCGGCGCGCCAGCTCGCCGACGCCGTACGCATCGTGGCGGCGGGCGAGGCGCTGCTCGCGCCGACCGTCACCAAGCGGCTGCTGGCCGAGTTCACCCGGCTCGGCGCGCCACGCGCCCCACGGATGGACCGGATCGAGGCGCTGACCGAGCGCGAGACGGAGGTGCTCGCGCTGATCGCGCAGGGCCTGTCGAACGGGGAGATCGCCGCCCGGCTGTTCGTCACCGAGGCGACCGTGAAGACCCATGTCAGCCGGATCCTGGTGAAACTGGGGCTGCGCGACCGTACGCAGGCCGCCGTGTTCGCGTATGAGATCGGCCTGGTGACGCCGGGCGGTTGAGCAACCGGGGGCCGAACCCCGGGCGGTCGTACGGCGGATGGCCGCGGTGGCGGCTAACGTCGGTCCATGAGTGCTGCAGCCCCCGGGGCCGACGCCCCCGAGCCGCCCGGGCCTTACGTCCACCCCGAGTTCGATCCCTGGTCCCCGGCTTTCGTGGCCGACCCCTACCCCGCGTACGCGGAGCTGCGCGCGCGGGGCCGCGCCCTCTTCTTCGAGGGCTCCGGCCAGTGGCTGATCCCCCATCACAGCGATGTGAGCGCGCTGCTGCGCGATCGCCGACTGGGCCGTACGTATCTGCACCGCTTCACCCATGAGGAGTTCGGCCGGCCGGCGCCGCCGCAGGAGCAGGAGCCGTTCCATGTCCTCAACGACCACGGTCTGCTGGAGCTCGAGCCGCCGGCCCACACCAGGATCCGCCGGCTGATCTCGACGGCCTTCACCCCGCGCAGGGTCGAGCAGCTGACCCCGACGGTGGAACGGCTCGCCGGTGAGCTGGTCGACGAGCTGTGCGAGGAAGGCGGTGGGGATCTCATCGCCAGCCTCGCCGAGCCCCTGCCCGTCGCGGTCATCGCCGAGATGCTGGGCGTCCCCCGGGAGGACCGGGGGCTGCTGCGGCCCTGGTCGGCGGACATGGTCGCGATGTTCGAGCTGAACCGGACGGAGGAGACCGCCCGCCGAGCGGTCCAGGCCTCCGTCGAGTTCTCCGCCTACCTCCGCGAGCTCATCGCCGCCCGCCGCACATCTCCCGGCGACGACCTGATCAGTGGACTGATCGCGGCATACGACGCGGGCGACCGGCTGAGCGAGCAGGAGATGATCTCGACCTGTGTGCTGCTGCTGAACGCGGGCCACGAGGCGACGGTCAACACCACCGGCAACGGCTGGCTGTCGCTCTTCCGCCATCCCGAGCAGCTGGCCGCACTCCGGGCCGACCCGGCGCTTCTCCCCCGCGCGGTCGAGGAGCTGTTGCGCTACGACACTCCGCTGCAGCTGTTCGAGCGCTGGGTACTGGACGACATCGAGATCGACGGCCGGACGATCCCCCGCGGCTCGGAGGTCGCGCTGCTCTTCGGCTCCGCCAACCGCGACCCGGCCCGGTTCCCGGACCCCGACCGTCTGGACCTCGCCCGCGCCGACAATCCCCACATCTCCTTCGGCGGCGGCATCCACTACTGCCTTGGCGCGCCGCTCGCCCGGATCGAGCTCACGGCCTCCTTCGGCAAGCTGCTCGAGCGGGCCCCAGGCCTACGGATGTTGTCGGAGCCGGAGCGAAAGCCGGGCTACGTGATCCGCGGCCTGAAGGAACTCGTCGTCGAGGTCTGATGTGTTGGAGGGTCCGGTCCGTCCTGGTGGCGCGACCCGGGCCGCTGGGGCCCGGGTCGCTCACCCCAGGTCCCGGCGGCGGAACGCCACTACGCCCGCGACGGTGAGCGCCGCCGTCAGTGCCGACAGCTACAGGAACGGAGCCGCCGAGATCTCGGCGCCGGGCAGCCTCGGCAGGTGCCCGAAGGGCGAGATGTTCATGACCGACTGCGGCAGCTCCAGCGCGGGGCCGAGCCAGCCGATGGCCAGGCAGCCCCCGGCCGCGGCCCAGGCCGCCGCCGACGCCTTCGGGAAGGCGCCGAAGAGCAGCACCGCCACCGCTGCGAGCGCCCACACGGCCGGCACCTGCGCGAGGGCCGCGCCCAGCAGCCGTGGCAGCTGACCACCCACGTCCTCGGCCGCGACACCATGGCCGAGGCCCATCGCGAACCCGCCGACGAACAGGACGACTGCCGTGCCGAGGAAGGCGAAGACCAGATGGCTCGTCGCCCACGTGAAGCGGCTGACGGCGGTGGCGAGGACCGGCTCGGCGCGCCCGCCGGTCTCCTCGCCGCGCAGCCGCAGGACGCAGCCCACCGCGTAAAGAGCGGCGACCATGCCGAGCATGCCGATCATCGAGGCGAGGAAAGCGTCGGTGAGGTCCTGCCGCCCGCCCATCCGCTCGAAGATCTCCCGCGTGTCGTCGTTGCCGCCGACCAGGTCGGCCACGCCGTGGGTCATGCCGCCGAAGACCGCGCCCGAGGGGAGTCAGGTCCGGAGCAGGGGAGATGATGAGGCGATGACCGAGACGGCGGACGCCGCTAAGAACCGGCGCCGACGCGACGTCGGCCGTGATGACGAAGCGGTGTCCCGTTTCGTCGAGCGCTTCGCCGCGGAGCTGACCGAGGCCGGTATGCAACGGATGGCGGCCCGGGTCTTCGCTGCTCTGCTCGCCTCCGACTCCGGCTCGCTGACCTCCGCCGAGCTCGCCGAGCGGCTCCAGATCAGCCCGGCGGCCGTGTCCGGTGCGATCCGGTACCTCTCCCAGGTCAACATGGTCGGCCGGGAGCGCGATCCGGGTTCCCGCCGCGACCGCTACCGGCTGCACAACGAGCTCTGGTACGAGACCTTCACCCGCCGCGACCAAGTCCTGACCCGCTGGGAGAAGGTCCTGCGCGACGGAGCCGACACCCTCGGCCGCCTCGCCGGCGGGCGAGCGCGTCGCCGAGACGGCCGAGTTCTTCGAGTTCCTGCAGAAGGAGCTGCTCCAGGTGATGGAGCGCTGGCGGCATCGTCAGTCCGCTCGCCGCGAAGGCGGCGCCGCGGCGGAGTAGGGCACGGAACCCCCAGGCGGGCTCCTCCCGCCGGGCCCGGGGGGGTCGGCGGACCACCCCGGGCCCCGTGCTGCTACGCGTGGGGGAGCGTGAGGCGCCACGCGTCCGGCCGGACCGTCCAGGTGCGGGTGCGGACCGGTCCGCCCACCACGGCATCCGCGTGGTAGCGGAAGTCGGGGCCCGACACGGTGATCGCCCGGGCCCTGGCCGTGACGGCAGCGGCCGGCCGGCCGTCGTCGGCGGTCGGATTCACCACGACATGGGCGAAGCCCCCGTGGTCCGCATCCGGTCCCGAGGTCGTCACCGACAGGCCCTCGACCGGCCGGTCCAGATCCACCAGCAGATCCCCGTCCGCCTCCACTCGCAGCCGGTGCGCACGGCGGTCTCCTCGGGAGGACTGGGCTCCCGCGCCGGCCGATGGAGCCGAAGGCCGCACACCGCCGTTACCGGCCGGATCGCGGGGCCCGGCCGTTCCGGCGACATCCGCGGACTCGGCCGCCGCGCGCTCGGCACCGCCCGCTCCGGCGGTGGTCCGTTCCGTCTCTGCCGCGGCCTCCGCCCCTCCCCTGGTCAGGGTCTGGACCAGCGAACGGCAGCCCCGCAGGCCCGACTGCCACCAGGGCCCGCGCCCCTCACGTCCGGCGCCGCCGGCCGGCGCCGGAATGCGCAACCCGCCGAGCACCACTCCGTCGCTGTCGTCCACCAACAGGTCGAGTCGGCGGTCCACCCCGTCCAGCACCGCACGCGCCGCCGCCACCGGCCCCGTCGGCACGCCCAGCGTCCGCGCCAGCGAGAGCGCCGCCGATGCCCCCACCGGTACGAGCGCCAGTGCCGCCTCGCTCAGTGCCCGCTCCCGGTGCAGCATCCCCACGACCCGTACCAACGCCGCGTCATCGCCCACGACCACCGGCCGCCGACTGCCGCGCCGGGACAGCGCCCGCGCCACCTCCTCCGGTCCGTCCGGCAGACAGATTTTCGTGGCCGCGCCCGCACACAGCACATCTTTCGCGATGCGCACGGCTTCGCCGTCGATACGACGGGCGACCGGATCAATGACGAGGAGCAGGGGGTGCCCCCGGACGGAGTCTGGGGGAGCGTGCCCATGACACTGTGCCGACACCTCGGTCCTTCCGTCAGGTAATCTCTCGGTGCAAGAGCCCCTGTCGCTGTTGCCTTGCGCCAGGGGCTTCGTCTATCCGGGGCACCGGTTCGACGGCTCTCGCGGCGGCTGCATCTGCGCAGCGAGCCGACCGGCACGTTGGACATGCCCCGCCCGGAAGGGGTGTACGCCTGTGCCCGCACTTGTGCTGCTCGGTGCTCAGTGGGGTGATGAAGGCAAGGGGAAGGCCACCGATCTGCTCGGCGGCTCCGTGGACTACGTGGTGCGTTACCAGGGTGGCAACAACGCCGGTCACACGGTCGTCGTCGGCGACCAGAAGTACGCGCTGCACCTCCTCCCTTCCGGAATCCTCTCGCCGGGGTGCACCCCGGTCATCGGTAACGGTGTCGTCGTCGACCCGGCAGTCCTGCTCTCCGAGCTGAGCGGACTCGAGCACCGTGGCGTCGACACCTCCAAGCTGCTGATCAGCGGTAACGCGCATTTGATCACGCCGTATCACACCACTCTCGACAAGGTGACGGAACGCTTCCTCGGCAAGCGGAAGATCGGCACGACGGGCCGTGGTATCGGCCCGACCTATGCCGACAAGATCAACCGGGTCGGCATCCGCGTCCAGGACCTCTTCGACGAGTCGATCCTGGCCCAGAAGGTCGAGGCGGCCCTCGACTTCAAGAACCAGGTCCTCGCCAAGCTCTACAACCGCCGCGCCATCGCCCCCGCCCAAGTCGTGGAGGAACTGCTCGGCTACGCGGACCAGATCAGGGGCTACGTCGCGGACACCACCCTGATCCTCAACAACGCCATCGACGCGGGCCAGGTCGTCCTGTTCGAAGGCGGCCAGGGCACCCTGCTCGACGTGGACCACGGCACGTACCCCTTCGTCACCTCGTCGAACCCGACCGCCGGTGGCGCCTGCACCGGCGCCGGCGTCGGCCCCACGAAGATCAGCCGAGTCATCGGCATCCTCAAGGCCTACACCACGCGTGTCGGCGCGGGACCCTTCCCGACCGAGCTGCTCGACGAGGACGGCGAGAAGCTGCGCGCCATCGGCGGAGAGCGCGGCGTCACGACGGGACGCGACCGGCGCTGCGGCTGGTTCGATGCGGTTATCGCACGCTACGCCACGCGCGTCAACGGCCTCACCGACTTCTTCCTGACCAAGCTCGACGTGCTCACGGGCTGGGAGCAGATCCCCGTCTGCGTCGCGTACGAGATCGAGGGGAAGCGCGTCGAGGAACTCCCGTACAGCCAGAGCGACTTCCACCACGCGAAGCCGGTCTACGAGATGCTGCCGGGCTGGTCCGAGGACATCACCAAGGCGAAGACCTTCAGCGACCTGCCGAAGAACGCCCAGGGCTATGTGAAGGCCCTCGAGGAGATGTCCGGTGCCCCGATCTCCGCGGTCGGGGTCGGCCCGGGCCGCGACGAGACGATCGAGATCAACTCTTTCCTCTCATAAGCGCCTTGAGCGGCATAACCGCCATCGGCGGCATCGACGGCGGGCGGTTCCGGACGTCCGGCTCCGGCGCGGCGGGTCCCCGCGGACGTCGGTCCGCGGGGACCCGCCGTCGCTCATCCGGCCCATGTCACTCGGTCACTTTCCCTTCGACGGCGTCCAGGGCGCGGGACAGCCGTTCCAGGACGCGTACGGTTTCCTGGAGTTGGGCCGGTCCGAGTTCTTCCGCGAGCAGTCCGGCGAGATGCGCGTGCCCCGGGCCGATGCGGTCCACGGCCGCGTACCCCTCGTCGGTCGGGCGGAGCAGCTTGGCGCGGCGGTGCGCCGGATTCGGCACGTACTCGGCGAGGCCCTTGCCGACCAGCAGATCCGCGATGCGCTGCACGCTCTGCCGGGTGATGCCCATGGCGCGGGCGATGCCGGAGACGGGCAGCGGTTCGCGCAGTACGGCGCCGAGTACCTGCCACCAGGCGGCGGTCAGCCCGGCGGGCCGGGCCAGCCGCTCAGCCGCCGAGAGGAACTGGCCGTTGAGCCGGAACACGGCCAGCGCGGTCCCGGACAGCATCTCCTGCTCGGACATCTCCTTCTGGGCCGACCGTTCCACCGTGCCGCCTCTCCCCGTCATGCAGCGGCGCTCATCAGGATGGGGAACGCCTCGACGTCGGAGTGCCGGAACAGCCGGTACCAGGCGTCGAGCACCTGCGGCTCCATCACGCCCAGCTCCGCCAGGATCTCCCGGGCGAAGGCCACCGGCTCCGTCGGCCCGGCCGTGATGAGCCCCCGGTCGTTCACCGCGTCCGCCTCGCGGTAGCGCTTGTCGCCCTGGTAGCCGGGCTGTTGGGCGAGGTATTCGGGGACTGCGCTGGTGTGGTCCCGGTCGTCGAGCAGCCCTTCGCGGGCCAGACCGGCGGTGGCTCCGCAGATCGCGGCGACCGGCACCCCCGCATCGAGGAATTCCCGCGCCTTGCGGGTGAAGGGAGCGAGTTCTTCGCCGCTGTCCCACAGCTGGGCCCCCGGGAGGATCAGCAGCGCGCTGTCCTCCGGGCGCAGTTCCTCGAGCGCGAGGTCGGGCAGGAGGCGCATCCCGCCGATGGTGGTGACGGGGCCGGCGCCGTCGGCGGAGACGGTGGCGACGCTGAAGCCGATCCTGGGGGCGCGGTGGTACGACGTGTCCCTGATGAGCGAGGTCGCGTAGCCGAACTCCCAGTCGGCGAGGGTGTCGTAGCCGGCCACGTGGACGGTCCTGCTGGTCATGGCTTCTCCTTGGTGCGGGATTCCCCCGTGTTGACAGTATGCTGTCAAAAATGCAGCATGCTGTCAATCCCTCACCGCCGGACCCGACAGGGTGCCGGACAACGCGGCCGAAGCCATACAGATTGGCGGTGGGGCCGGGCCCGTCGGGCTCCTTACGCTGTGTGCATGACCCCTCATGCAGACCCCCAGGCCGGGAAGGCCGTCCAGGCCGCCGACCGCGCCCATGTCTTCCACTCCTGGTCCGCACAGGGGCTCATCGAGCCCCTGGCCGTCGCCGGTGCGGAGGGCTCGCACTTCTGGGACTACGACGGCAACCGCTACCTCGACTTCTCCTCCCAGCTGGTCAACACCAACATCGGCCACCAGCACCCGAAGGTCGTCGCGGCCATCCAGGAGCAGGCGGCCAGGCTGTGCACGATCGCGCCGGGGTTCGCCGTGGACGTGCGGTCCGAGGCCGCACGGCTGATAGCCGAGCGCACGCCCGGCGACCTGGACAAGATCTTCTTCACCAACGGCGGTGCGGAGGCGGTGGAGAACGCCGTCCGGATGGCGCGGCTGCACACGGGCCGGCCGAAGGTGCTCTCGGCGTACCGCTCGTACCACGGGGCCACCGCCGCCGCGATCAATCTGACCGGAGACCCCCGCCGGTGGCCCTCCGACACGGGTGCGGCCGGGGTCGTGCGCTTCTGGGGTCCGCACCTCTACCGCTCGCACTTCCACGCGGACACCGAGGCGCAGGAGTGCGAGCGCGCCCTGGCCCACCTCGAGGAGACCATCGCGTTCGAGGGCCCGCAGACCATCGCCGCGGTCATCCTGGAAACGGTGGTCGGCACGGCGGGCGTCCTGGTGCCCCCGCCCGGATACCTGAGCGGTGTCCGCGAGATCTGTGACCGCCACGGCATCGTCTTCGTCCTCGACGAGGTCATGGCCGGCTTCGGGCGCACCGGCCGCTGGTTCGCCGCCGACCACTTCGGCGTGGTTCCGGACCTGCTGACCTTCGCCAAGGGCGTCAACTCCGGCTACGTCCCGCTCGGCGGTGTCGCGATCTCCGCGGAGATCGCCGCGACCTTCGACCGGCTGCCGTACCCGGGCGGCCTGACCTACTCCGGCCACCCCCTGGCGTGCGCCTCCGCCGTCGCGACGATCAACGCCATGGAGGAGGAGCGGATCGTCGAGCACGCGGCACAGATCGGAGAGACGGTCCTCGGCCCCGGCCTGCGCGCGCTCGCCGAGCGGCATCCGTCGGTGGGCGAGGTCCGCGGCATGGGCGTCTTCTGGGCGCTGGAGCTGGTGAAGGACCGTACGACGCGTGAGCCGCTGGTGCCGTACAACGCGTCGGGTGCGGCGAACGCGCCGATGGCCGAGTTCGCGGCGGCCTGCAAGCAGCGCGGTCTCTGGCCGTTCGTGAACATGAACCGCACGCACGTCGTGCCGCCGTGCACCATCAGCGAAGCCGAGGCGAAGGAGGGCCTGGCGGTCCTCGACGAGGCCCTCGCGGCCGCGGACGCCCATACGGCCTGACCTCACGGGCACCACCTGGGCCGCCCCTCCGGAGGGCACCGCCTTCCGGACGGGCGGCCCCGCGTCGTCCCAGGTCTCGGGCGGGGTGTGATGACCGTCGCACGGAGTGGGCGCGCAGCGGGCGTAAGCGCTTATCGTGTCCGCGGGCCGACCCCCACCTGTGGGCCCGCGGAAGGAGAACTACGGATGCCCGGCAGCGGCAGCGACATCCACGGCGGCAGTCGAGCCGGCAGTCCCAGCCGCCGTCAGCCCGGCAGACAGCCGGGCGGCCACCGGGGCGGCGGGCATGGCGGTGGCGGCAATGGCGCCGGTGACAACCGGTCCCCCGTCACCCGCAACACCCTGCGCCAGCAGATGGCCGAGGCACTGCGTGACGAGATCCTGGCCGCCAGGCTGCCCGCCGGGCGGCATGTCACCGTGAAGGAGATCGCCGAGCAGTACGGCGTCTCCGCCACACCGGTCCGCGAGGCGCTGGTCGACCTCTCGGCGCAGGGTCTGATCGACATGGAGCACCACCGGGGCTTCCAGGTGCACCGTTTCACCCCGGACGACTTCCGCAGCATGATCGAGGCCCGCGCCCTCATCGTCGACGGGATCTTCCGATGCGCCACCGACCGGCTGCTCCAGGCCGCGACCCCGGCGGCCCTGACCTCCGTACGGCGCCGGGCCGACGAGGCCGAACGGGCTTCCCGAGCGGGCGACCTGGACATTCTCATCGGCTACGACCTGCGGTTCTGGCACGAACTCGGCTGCCTCGTCGGCAATCCGTACATATCGGACCTACTGGACCGCGTCCGCGTGCAGTGCTGGGCGTTCGCCGTGCCGTATCTGCGCCGCGCCGGAGACCTCAAGGGGCAGCTGTGGAGCGGTCACAACGACCTCGTCGACGCCGTCGACCGCCACGATGCGGCGGCCGCACAGCGCATCATCCAGGAGTACAACGAGCATGCGTTGAGCCTCCTCGACGAGGCCAGGCCCGCACACTGAGGCAGACCGGGGCCCGACCAGCCCCGGTCCGCTGCTTCCCGCCACCTCCGGCCGCCCGGGGCCCGGTACCGTACACACGGTCGACCACGTAGGGGGAAAGTCACGCATGGACGCCGTACGACGGGTGGCGCTACCCGCGCCAAGACCGCAGCCGCCCGGAGAGCCGTCCCGGGAGCCGGTGCCGGAATCGTCCGCGGTCATCGACCTCTCGGTGGTCGTTCCCGCGTACAACGAGGAGCTTCGGCTGCGCCGCGGGGTGGACGACGTCTGCCGCTACCTCCGCACCACCGGGCTCCGTTGGGAAGTGATCGTCGTCGACGACGGGTCCACCGACCGCACGGCCGCCGTGGCAGCCGAGGCCGCAGTCGCCGAGTCCGGCATCCGCCTGCTCCGGGCACCCGTCAACCGGGGCAAGGGCCATGCCGTACGGATCGGGATCCGCGCATCCCGCGGCCGCCGCGTGCTGTTCTGCGACGCCGACGCCGCCACGCCCATCGAGGAGCTGGCCCGGCTGCACGACCGGCTGGACGAGGGCTATGCCGCCGCGATCGGCTCCCGGGCCCAGCCCGGGGCGCGGATCGAGACCCGGCAGCATGTACTGCGCGAGCTGCTGGGGAAGGCCGGCAACCGGTTGATACAGCTCATGGCGGTGCCCGGGATCCGCGACACCCAGTGCGGCTTCAAGCTCTTCGACGGGGACAAGGCCCGGGCGGCCTTCGCTCGTGCCCGTACGGACGGGTGGGGCTTCGACGTCGAGATACTGCGGATCTTCCATGCCAGCGGCTGGCCGATCGCCGAGGTCCCGGTGCGCTGGGCGCACCAGCCGGGTTCAAAGGTCGGTCCGTTGGACTACGCCCGCGTGCTCGCCGAGGTCGTGCTGGTCCGGGTCCGACTGCGGCGCGAGAGCGGTCAGCCGCAGGAAACCCCGGGAGCCCGGGGCGCGCGGGTTCGCGAAGCGCAGGACGTGCGCGAACCGGGGGCGAAGGGACCGGGGACGACGTGACGACGGAGACGACGGAGACGACACCCACCCCGGAGCGGACACAGGAGCGGAGCGAGGTGGACACGGTCGCGCCGGGCCGCCGGACGAGCCCCCCGGCCTTCCTCATACCCGTCGGCTACCTGCTGGCGTCCCTACTGCTCTACGTCCATCTGTGGGCCGATCTCGACCGGGCCTACCTCGTCGACAGCCTGCGCGACCAGAACCAGTGGGAGTGGTTCTTCGCGGTCACGGCCCACCATGTCCTGTACGCCGACAACCCGCTCTTCACGACTCTGCAGAACTTCCCGCTCGGCGTGAACCTCATGGCGAACACCGTCATGCTCGGGCTCTCCGTGCCCCTCACCCCGGTCACCGCCGTCTTCGGACCGACCGTCACCTGGGCGATCGTCCTGACGGGCGGCCTCGCGGCGACTGCCACCGCTTGGTACTGGCTGATCCGCAAGCACCTCGGCACCGGCCGCGCGGCGGCCGTTCTCGGCGGCGCCTTCAGCGCCTTCGCGCCACCGATGATCTCGCACGCCAACGCCCACCCCAACCTGGTGGTGCTGTTCGTGATCCCCCTGATCATCGACCGCGCCCTGCGGCTCTGCGAGGGGCGGCGGGTTGTACGGGACGGGGTGGTGCTCGGACTGCTGCTGGCCTGGCAGATCTTCCTGGGCGAGGAGGCGCTGCTGCTCGCCGCGACCGGGATGCTGGTCTTCGCGGCCGGCTACGCCTGCATGCGACCGGCCGTGGTGCGCTCGGCCGCACTGCCGCTGCTCGGCGGCCTCGGGGTGGCCGCGGCGGTCTGTCTGCCGCTGGTCGCGTACCCGCTGTACTGGCAGTTCTTCGGGGACCAGAGCTACCAGAGCATCCTGCACGGCCCGACCGGCAACTCCCCGCTCGCCCTGGTGGAGTTCTCCAAGAGCGCCCTCGCGGGCGACGAGCAGACGGCCGCCGCGCTGTCCCTCAACCCGACCGAGCAGAACGCCTTCTACGGCTGGCCGCTGGCCTGCGTGCTCCTCGGCATCTCCGTCGTGCTCCGGAAGCGCGTCGTGGTCAGGGCTCTGGCACTGACGGTCGTCTTTGCGGCCCTGCTGTCGCTGGGCGCCCGGGTCCCGCTGCCGTTGACGGGGGCTACGGTGCCCGGGCCGTGGTGGCTCTTCGACAAGCTGCCGCTGTTCGAGTCGGTCATCGAGTCGCGCTACGCGATGGTGTGCGCCCCGGCGATCGGCATGCTGCTGGCCCTTGCGTGGACGGCGGTCGACCGGGCGGCGGCGGCCACCGCCGACCCCATGGCGAATCCGGCGGCGGAGGAGGAGCCGGCTCCAGAGTCGGTCGCGGCGCAGGACGCGGAGTCGGTCGCGGCGCAGGAAGTCGCGTCGGACGAAGACCCGGTGACCGCGCGGGACCGGCGCAGCCGTGCCCTCCTCATGCGCGTGGCCGGTTGCCTCGCCCTCGGTGCCGCACTGCTGCCGATCACACCGAAGCCGCTGCCGACCGTCGACCGCCCGGCCGTCCCCGCGTTCGTCACGGACGGCACGTGGCGCACGTACGTCCAGCCGGGCCAGTCCGTCGTACCCGTCCCGCTGCCCTCGCCCGCCGAGGCGAGCGCCCTGAAGTGGCAGATCGACGCCGACTTCGCATTCCCGCTGCCCGGCGGCTACTTCAACGGGCCCTGGGGCCCCGAGCGGATCGGCATCTACGGCGCCGTGCCACGCCCCACCAACGACCTCCTCCGTGACGTCCGCTACAGCGGCCGGATTCCGGCGATCGGCCCGGAGCAGCAGCGGGCCGCCCGAGAGGACCTGCGCTTCTGGCGCGCGGGCGTGGTGGTGCTGCCCCGGCAGGGGAACGACGAGGCGCTGCGGGCCACGCTCGAGCGGCTGCTGGGCTTCCCCGGGGAGCCGGTGGAGGACGCGTGGGTGTGGGACGTCGGCTGACGGGCGCGACGGCCCGGCGCGCGGCTGCCGCTGGGGTGTCCGGCTGACGTCGGGTGCCCGGCACACTACGCTGTCCCGATCATCGCAACGAACCACATCAATGCGACCGAGAGAGAGCGCCCGTGGCATGTGACCTCTGGTTGGTCCCCCTCGTCGACGTGCTGTGCCACAGCCCCGACAACCCGTTCGCCGAAGAACTCGCCACCTACGACAAGGCCTTGAACAACGCCGGTCTGCCGTCCGTCCCGGTCTTCGGCTACATGCCGGGACTCTCGGGGGACGTCGCCCCGGTCGCCGGATTCGACTACGACGCGCTCCACTTCCTCCGCCGCGCCTACCTGCTGCAGATCTCGGGCCTGGCCGTGACGCCGGTCGACGAACTGGGCGGGGACTACGAGCAGCTGCTCGAGATGTTCGAGGGCACCGCCCAGCAGTCTCATCTGGTCTGGCACTACGACCACGCGGGCGCGTACGTGCCGCTGGATTTCGCCCAGCCGCTGGCGAACGAGGAACTGATGGCGGGCGGCGGCCCCTTGGGATCGAGCAACGGCCTGCTGCGGGAGCTGGAGACCGTCGCCCCGGCGATCGGCATCGACCCGGTCAATCCGCCCGCGGCTCCCGCTCCGCCCGTCCGGCCCACCTCCCTGGAGGAGCCCGCAGCCACCGTGCCGTACGACGACAGCCCGTATGCCCGCGAGCGGCACGTCTGGCTGGGCCTGCACGCGGCGGCGATGCGAAGCCTGAGCCAGGGTTCGATGATCGTCTTCAGCTGACCCCTGACACCTCTGGACGCCTCACCGCTGACCCCTCACCGCCGACCCCTGACCGTTGACCGCTTCGCGGGTCGGCCGACGTGCCTCAACGCGGCGCCTCGGGCGGCCGTTGCCGCGGCATGCTCGGACGGGCGCCCGGCGGCAGCTGGAATCGGCTCGCCGACTGCCCGCCCGAGCCCGGTCGCTGCGCCCACGGGACCAGCGTCTGCGTGAGCAGCGGCCCGGAACCGGCCCGGAACTCGACCATCCAGTCGGCGGTCTCGGCCCGTACGAGCTCGGAGACGTCCTCGGAGAACCGCCGCAGCACGGTCAGACAGCGCTCGGCGGCCTCGCTCGCAGTGCCCTCGGTCGGCCCCAGCACCTCGCGTACGCTCTCCGACGCCCAGTCGAACTGCAGCGCCTCCAGCCGCCGCTGGATCGCCTGCGCCGTGGCCACGTCCCGCATCCATCCGGCGGTCAGCCCGAAGTAGCGGTCGCAGCCCACGCAGGCCGCGGCGGCCAGCAGGGCCAGGATGCCCCAGGCGGTGCCGTCGTGGATGGCACCGGTCAGGCCCAGCAGGGGCAGCGTTCCGCCCACCACGGCCACCGTGGCGGAGCCCAGGCGCAGGCCCTGGGCCGCGCGGCGCTTGCGCCGCCGGTCGGCGAGGTACCAGTCGACGGTGCGGAGCGCGCGGGACTCGACCCAGAGGTAGAGCTCCTCGAGGCGCTCCGCGGGCTCCCCCCAGTCGCCGTGCGGGAACGGCCGACCGAGCAGGTCGCCCTGCTGCTTCCCGCCCTCCTCCCGGGGGAGCCCCTCGGGGTGCATCTCCGGCTGACTCACCCGTGCGCTCCCTCTGCGGTGTGCGGTCTCTGCCTGCGGTCGTCCGTGCGTGGTGCGGCCCCCCTTCCTACCCCGAAAGGCTGGCCTCGACGGCAAGATCGCGGGATTACCGCCCGGAAGTGGTGCCCGGTCAGGTATAGGCACGCCCCTGACCTCACTCGAAAGAGTGCCCCGCCGCACACGGTCCGGTCCGGGCCTCAAGGGGCGGCGCGGTACCACCGAGGAGCGGACCACTACCCTGAAGCCCGTGAAGGTCCTCGTCATCGGCGGCGGCGCCCGCGAACACGCCCTGTGCCGCGCTCTCTCCCTCGACCCCGACGTCAGCGCGCTGCACTGCGCCCCCGGCAACGCCGGCATCGCCGAGGTGGCCGAGCTGCACCCGGTGGACGCCCTGGACGGTTCGGCGGTGGCCGGGCTGGCGGCGGAGCTCGCCGCCGATCTGGTGGTCGTCGGTCCCGAGGCGCCGCTGGTCGCCGGTGTGGCGGACGCCGTACGCGCGTCCGGCATCCCGGTCTTCGGTCCGTCGGCCGAAGCGGCGCAGCTGGAAGGCTCAAAGGCCTTCGCCAAGGAGATCATGGCCGCAGCGGGCGTGCCGACCGCCAGGTCGTACGTCTGCACGTCCCCGGAGGAGGTCGACGAGGCCCTGGACGCCTTCGGGTCCCCGTACGTGGTCAAGGACGACGGCCTGGCCGCCGGCAAGGGCGTGGTCGTCACGGACGACCTCGAGGTCGCCCGGCGGCACGCGCTGGCGTGCGAGACGGTGGTGATCGAGGAGTTCCTGGACGGGCCCGAGGTGTCCCTCTTCGCGGTGACGGACGGCGAGACCGTCGTACCGCTCCAGCCCGCCCAGGACTTCAAGCGCGCCTACGACGCCGACCAGGGCCCCAACACCGGAGGCATGGGTGCGTACTCCCCGTTGCCGTGGGCCGCCCCGAAGCTGGTGGACGACGTGCTGGAGACGGTCCTCCAGCCCACCGTGGACGAACTGCGGCGCCGCGGAACGCCCTTCTCCGGGCTGCTCTACGCGGGGCTGGCGATCACATCCCGTGGCGTGCGGGTCATCGAGTTCAACGCCCGCTTCGGCGACCCGGAGACCCAGGTGGTCCTGGCCCGCCTCAAGACTCCCCTCGGCGGGCTGCTGCACGCCGCGGCCACCGGCGCGCTCGCGTCCTTCCCGCCGCTGCGCTGGAGCGAAGGCGCGGCCGTGACCGTCGTCATCGCCTCCGAGAACTACCCCGGAACGCCGCGCACCGGTGATCCGATCGAGGGGCTGCAGGAGGCCGAGCAGCTGGACGAGCACGCGTACGTGCTGCACGCGGGCACCAGGCGGGGCGCCTCAGGGGAGATCCTGAGTGCGGGTGGCCGGGTCCTCTCGGTCACGGCCACCGGCGCCACGCTGGAGAAGGCCCGCGCCCGCGCCTACGGTGCCGTCTCGCGGATCCGCCTCGACGGCTCGCACCACCGCACGGACATCGCCGAGAAGGCGGCCGCGCAGCAGGATTCGCAGGACTGACGCCAGGACTGACGCCAGGGCTGACGTCGTCCCGGCATCCGGGCGCCGGGACGACCTGATGTGCCGTGCACACTCACCCCGAAAGCCACGCGCAACGGAACCGGCTTTGACCAAAGCCATTCCATCGAGTGACCGCGCAGTCATATGGCTGACGCCCGCCGACCCCCCAACTAATGTGCCCCGCAGGCGCGGCCGTACGGCTCCTGCCTGCAAGTCCGGCAACCGGCCCACCGGCATTGCGATGTCGGTGCCAGGTGCCACAGTGGGGGAGTGGTCAGTCGCAACAGGCAGTGGCGTACCAGCCCGTAGGGGGTGACCTTCGATCGTGTCCGAACCGTCCGGCGTCGAGCCGGGCTCGGCTTTCGCCCGTTCCCGGGCCCTTGCGGTGCTGCGCGTCCGCAGTACCGCGCTGGCCGTCGCCCTGCTGCCTGCGGCCGTCGCCGTAGTGCTGCTCGTCGCCGCGGCCACGGACCGGATCGGCGGCCCGGGCTGGGACGCGGTGCGCTGGGTCTTCGTCGTGACGGCCGCGGTGGTGCTGCTGCTGGCGGCGGCGATCGGCGCCGTGGTCGTACGGGCCCGGCCGGCCGTGAGCCCCACCGTGCCGATCGTCGAGGACACGGCTCCCGACCTCTACCGCCTCGTCAGGGACCTCGCCGACCGCCTCGACGTGCCGGCCCCGTCGGCCATAGCGCTCACCCCGGACTGCGACAGCTGGCTGGAGGACCGCACTCACCCCGCGGCTCGTGACGGCGGGCCGGGCGGCCGTATCCGCAGCGGCCGGATGCGCGGTGCCGGGGAGCAGGCGCCGCCGGTTCTGGTCATCGGGTCCCCCTTCCTGTGGTGGATGCGGGTCGCCGAGCTGCGGGCCGTGCTCGCCCCGGTGGTCGCCGGTACGGGCCTGTCCGCGCATCCGGACATAGCCGCGGCCCGCCGGTTCGTCCGGGGACTGGATGCCGCGATGGCCGTCGCCGCGCGCCATCCGGCTCTCGGCTTCCTCGGCTGGACTGCCCGGCTGATGCTGGCCGGCTGCCGTGGACACGCGGCCGAGATGGAGCGCGGCGTCGCGGCTGCGGCGTCGGCCCGTGCACAGGCTGTGGACTACGGACTGCGCATCGTCGCCCAGGAGCAGGTCGGGCTCGCGTACGCGGGCTGGGACCGGCTCCTGACCCGAGTGGCACTGCCCGCCTGGCGCATGGGCCGCTGGCCGTCCCGGCTCGACGCCGGAGTCGTCGCGGCCCTGACCGAGCTGTCGCGCCGCGACCGGCTTGCCGAGGGCTTCGCCTCACGCCTCGGCGAGCGCCCGGCCTGCGACCTCCTCGAGGAACCGGGAGCGGTCGACGAGGCGGCGTCGCTGCTGGCGGCCCGGCTGTTCCACGGAGGTCCCCCGTCCCGCGGGCCGGACTGGTCCCCGGTCGACTGGAGCACCTATCCGGAAGAGATCGTCGACCGCAAATGGCGGCTGGAGGCCGCCCGCCTCCACCGCGTCCTGGACGAGCTGCCGTCGCAGCCGGCCTCCGCGTCCTCCGGCACTCCGGCACCCTCTGGGAGTCCGGCCCGTGAGGTTGCCGCCCGCGAGACGGCCGCCCGCAAGGCCGCCGCGGATCCCATCCGCACCAGGACCGCCGACCGCCTCGTGGGGCCCACCCTCGCGCGGGTCGTCGACCGGCTCGCGTCCGCGGGCGGGGTCGGCCTGGGGGAGAAGCTGGCCGAGCGGCTGAGCGAGGAGATGGCCCGCGAGGAGGCGGCGGGCCGTCGGACGACCAGTGGGTCCGGCGGGACGCCCGAGCGCATGGAGGCGGGGGCCGCGACCGCATGGGCGGAGGCGCCGTTCGCCGCACCGCTCTTCCCCGTCCAGTCACCCCGTACGGGGCGTGAGCTGCTCGCCGACCACATCACCGCCATGGTCTGCTGCGCCGCCATGGACACCGCGGGCGCCGCGCCCGGCCTGGACTGGCTCGACGGACCCGTCCTGCTCATCTCGGGCAAGCGTGGCACCGACCTCGGCACCCCGGTTCTGAGCCTCCTCGAGGACGGCGACCCCGAACCGCTGCGCGACTGGATGGCCACCGTCGGCGTGCGCCCCGAGAAGCCGGTCCGGCTGGTTTAGGACTCCCCCGCAGTCGGCCGCTCCTCGCCACCTGGCGGCCGCTCCTCGCCACCTGGCGGCCGTTCCCCGCCGCCTGGCGGGGGCGCCTCCGCCTCCTTGGCCGGTACGGGTGCCGCAGGCGCCGCTGCCCGGAAGATCAGTACGACCGAGGTCACCAGCACCCACAGCGCGAACAGCATGACCGTGCCCCATGCGGTGAACGGCCCGCCCAGCGAGAGCACCGCCACCAGGAAGGCGAACCAGCCCAGCCAGCGCGGCACCGCGTGTGTCCGCTCCATGAGCCGCCAGAGGGCGAAGAGCAGCACGGCCGCCCCGGCCATGGCCGCGACGCTCGCGGCGTACGACACGTCCAGCAGCACCATCGCGACGATCGACGTCCTGGGATCATCGACCGGGAACGCATCCCAGATCTGCGCGGTGATCGCGAAGATGTTCCCCGCGATGGCCGCCATCAGAGCGAAGACCAGGAACAGCGTCCCACCGATCAGCATCGCCAGGGTCAGGCTGCCCATCCTTCCCGTCCCGGCTTCCGCGGCACGCACAACTCGTAGCAGCGCCACGAGAAACCAGACGAAGAGAAAGCCGCCCAGCAGGGTCATCGAGACCGACCACTGCGCCAGGTCCTGGTTCCCGCCGTCCCGATAGAAGCGTGCGAAATCCAGAAGTACGCCGGGCTCGTCGTCATCCGGCGCACGCCACACGAGCGCCTGCCCGGCGGCCAGCAGCCCCGCGGAGAGGATTCCGGCGACCCCGGCCCAGATGAGCCCGTGCCTGACGTCCTCGTTCAACGATGCCGTCATCATGGCCTCCCTCGGAAGAGTCCCCCGGACACAACGCCCCGAGAAAGATCCCCTTCCTTTAGATTCATCCCGATTGCGCCATGCGGCCACCCGGCTCCACCCATCCCACCCCAAAGATTCGCCACGAACAGTTACGAACTCAGCGCTGAGTGTGATGTGCTGTAACCGGTCAGGGGAGCACAGGACCGGGAGGGATTGTTCGTGAGTACGGACAAGATCCGTCGCTGGCAGTCGGGAGCGCTCGCGCACGCCGTGTCGGACCCCTTCGGCCAGGGCCCGTTGCCCTGGCTGCGCGGCATCGAAAACTACTTCGACGACACCGGCCAGGTCGTCCCCTGGTACGTCGATCCGGCCGTCGCCGCCAGCGAGCCCGGCATCCCTACCGCCACCGACGGGACCCAGGGCGGCGGATGCCGTCCTCGCACCGCCGACGACGTCCACCGCCAGATCAAGGGGTTCGCGTCCACCGGAGCCGTCGCCCCCGGCGAAGCCATCGACTTCCGCATCACCGTCGATCCGCCCCAGCAGTTCTCCGTCGACATCTACCGCATCGGTCACTACGGGGGCGACGGCGCGTCGAAGGTCACCACCAGCCCGCGGCTCTCCGGCATCGTCCAGCCCCTCCCGCTCACCGCCGACCGGACCGTTTCCTGCCACCACTGGTGGCTGTCCTGGCGTCTCCAGGTTCCGAGCTACTGGAACTACGGCGCGTATGTGGCCGTGCTGACCACCAGCGACGGCTACCGCAGCCACATCCCCTTCACTGTCAGGGACGTCCCGTCTGCCGCCCACTCCTCCGACGAGCTGTCATGTTCCGACGAGCTGCTGCGGTCCGCCCCTCCCGTCGCCGACTTGCTGCTCCTGCTCCCGGACATCACGTGGCAGGCGTACAACCTCTACCCCGAGGACGGCCGCACGGGAGCCAGCCTCTACCACGCCTGGGACGAGCAGGGCCGGCTGCTCGGCGAGGAGGACGCGGCGGTCACGGTCTCCTTCGACCGTCCGTACGCGGGCGCCGGCCTGCCCCTGCACGTCGGTCACGCCTACGACTTCATCCGCTGGGCCGAGCGCTACGGCTACGACCTGGCATACGCCGACACCAGCGATCTGCACGCCGGCCGCATCGACCCGACCCGCTATCGCGGCCTGGTCTTCCCCGGCCACGACGAATACTGGTCCGTCCCCATGCGCCGCACCGTCGAACTGGCCCGGGACAGCGGCACCTCACTGGTCTTCCTCTCGGCCAACACCCTGTACTGGCAGGTCGATCTCGCTCCCTCCCCGTCCGGCGCCCCCGACCGCCTCCTCAGCTGCCGGAAGCGCCGCGGCCACGGGAAACCGGCGCTGTGGCGCGAGCTCGGACGGCCGGAACAGCAGCTGCTGGGCATCCAGTACGCGGGCCGGGTCCCCGAGCCGCGCCCCATGGTGGTCCGCAACGCCGACCACTGGCTCTGGGAGGCCACCGGCGCGGGTGAGGGCGACGAGCTGCCCGGACTGGTCGCGGCCGAGGCCGACCGGTACTTCCCGCGCACTCCCCTGCCCGAGCACACCCGCCGGATCCTGCTCGCCCACTCCCCGTACGAGGACGTCGAGGGCGTTGTGCGCCACCAGGAGACGTCGCTCTACCGCGCCCCGAGCGGCGCCCTGGTCTTCGCCTCCGGGACGTTCGCCTGGTCCCCGGCCCTGGACCGGCCCGGCCATGTCGACGCCCGCATCCAGCGGGCCACGGCCAATCTCCTCGACCGCATCTGCAAACGCGACTGACCGTGAGGACGTACGTTCTCCCGAGCGCCGCCCGGCGGCACCCACCCCCGGGCCCCACCCCGGGGGGAGGAAGCCTCGCGCATACGGGAGAATCGGCACTGCTGGATCAACCAACGCGGAGGCAGCGTGTCCGGATTCGTTGACAAGCCCGAGCCGGTACAGGTGCCGGGTCTGGTGCATCTGCACACCGGCAAGGTGCGCGATCTCTACGAGAACGCGGCCGGTGACCTGGTGATGGTCGCCAGCGACCGCATCTCCGCCTACGACTGGGTGCTGCCCACGGAGATCCCCGAGAAGGGCCGGGTGCTCACGCAGCTGTCGCTGTGGTGGTTCGACCGCATCTCCGACCTGGTTCCGGGCCACGTCATCAGCACGGATCTCCCCGCGGGCGCCCCGGCCGACTGGGAGGGCCGCACCCTCGTCTGCTCCTCGCTGCGCATGGTCCCCGTCGAGTGCGTCGCCCGCGGCTACCTCACCGGCTCCGGCCTCGTCGAGTACCAGGAGTCGCGTACGGTCTGCGGTCTCGCCCTCCCCGAGGGTCTGGTCGACGGCTCCGAACTGCCCGCCCCGATCTTCACCCCGGCCACGAAGGCGGCCGTGGGCGAGCACGACGAGAACGTCTCGTACGAGGAGGTCGCACGCCAGGTCGGGCCGGACACCGCGGCGCAGCTGCGGCAGGCCACGCTCGCGATCTACAGCCGGGCCCGAGAGGTCGCCCGCGACCGCGGGATCATCCTCGCCGACACCAAGTTCGAGTTCGGCTTCACGAAGGACGACGAGAGTCGGCTCGTCCTTGCGGACGAGGTCCTGACCCCCGACTCCTCGCGCTTCTGGCCGGCCGACCAGTGGGAGCCGGGCCGGGCCCAGCCGTCGTTCGACAAGCAGTACGTCCGCGACTGGCTGACCTCCCCCTCCTCGGGCTGGGACCGGCGCAGCGAGCAGCCGCCGCCCCCGCTCCCGGCCGAGGTCGTGGAGCGCACCCGGGCGAAGTACCTGGAGGCGTACGAGCGCCTGACCGGCACCCCCTGGTCGTAACGGAACACGTTCCTGCGAACGGGAAGGCCCCGGTCGGAATCCGACCGGGGCCTTCTCATACGGAGCGGACGACGAGATTCGAACTCGCGACCCTCACCTTGGCAAGGTGATGCTCTACCAACTGAGCCACGTCCGCACTGGCGGTGCGCTCACCACTATAGCGACCGCGTCGGCCGTCCGACGCCGCCGTGTTGTGATGCCCTTCACGGATGCCTACATACCCGTAATGCCTCGTAAAGGGGACGCCCAGCGTCTCGGCCACCCACCTTGCCGCGCGCGCGTACGGTTTCCGGGGCTCAGGTCCAGCCGCGGTCGCGGGCGATGGACAATTGTCATGGGCGGACACGGGTATGGACCCAGCGCAGGACAGAGGGCGGGGCGTGCGGGTGACCATCGGCGGTTCGCGGATTCCGGAATCACGAAGGCCCCGGTCGCCATGACCGGGGCCTCGTTCTATGGAGCGGACGACGAGATTCGAACTCGCGACCCTCACCTTGGCAAGGTGATGCTCTACCAACTGAGCCACGTCCGCATTGCCTCCGATCGGCTCTCACCGACCGGCGCGAACACCACTGTACCTGATCCACCGGAGTGGTCGGAAAGTGATGAGAGAGCGGGTGACAGGGATCGCACACTGCGCCTCCCCCTTGGAAAGGGGGCGCTCTACTACTGAGCTACACCCGCGTGGCTCCGCGAGGTCCGGCCCTTCGGCCTCGCCTCTCGACGCGTCCCCGACTTTATCTGATCACCCGGGGTGTCGTGCAAGTCGGCTACGGGCCGGCTCAACTCGACGCGTTGAACGCCTCGTAGACCCGCTTGGGGATGCGGCCGCGCGGGGGGACCTCCATGCCATGGGACCGAGCCCAGGCGCGAACGGCGGCAGGGTCGGGGGCGACGGCGGTGTGCCGGTAGGTCTTGCCCGACTTGGACCGCTTTCGGCCCGCCTCCACATAAGGGGCGAGCACTCCCCGCAGTTTCTTCGCATTGGCTGTGTTGAGGTCGATCTCGTAGAACTTGCCGTCGAGACCGAAGGTGACCGTCTCCGCCGCTTCCCCGCCTTCGATGTCGTCGGAGAGTGTGACCACTACACGCTGAGCCACGGATATCGGTCCTTTCGTGCGGCACCACCGCAATGACGTGCACAGATGCGGATGGCTGGGGGGTCGGTGTCAGTTCTTTTTCATTTGTACAGGGGCGGGCATTGCTTTGCGAAACCCAGTTAATTCCGTCCGCGTGTCACCCGCAATCGGTGACCATACGGTTTTCCGCGGATTTTCCCCAGAGGTTCTCAGTGCCGATGCGTAAACGTGACCGGCGACGGCGATATCTACTCGCGTAGATTCTCGATCGGGGTACGCTGAGGGCACCGCCTTACGCACCACACCATCAGGAGTGCCCGTGGCACGCGTCGTAGTCGACGTCATGCTCAAGCCGGAGATCCTCGACCCGCAGGGCCAGGCGGTGCAGCGCGCACTGCCCCGCCTCGGCTTCGACGGAATCTCCGACGTCCGCCAGGGAAAGCGCTTTGAACTCGAGGTCGAAGGGCCGGTCGACGACGCCGCCCTCGCCCGGGTCCGGGAAATGGCCGAGACCTTCCTCGCCAACACCGTGATCGAAGACTTCACCGTGAAGGTGGAGTCGTGACTGCCCGCCCGTCTCCCTCCGCCACCCTCAACGGAGACCCTTCGGGCCGCAGCAATGCCTTCCCGTCTCCCTCCGCCACCCTCAACGGAGACCCTTCGGGCCGCAGCAATGCCTTCCCGTCTCCCTCCGCCACCCTCAACGGAGACCCTTCGGGCCGCAGCAATGTCCGTATCGGAGTCGTGACTTTCCCGGGAAGTCTGGACGACCGGGACACCCACCGCGCGATTCGCCGGGCCGGCGCGGAACCGGTCCCGCTGTGGCACCGGGACAAGGATCTGCACCAGGTCGACGCGGTCGTCCTGCCCGGCGGTTTCTCCTACGGCGACTACCTGCGGGCCGGAGCCATCTCCCGTTTCTCGCCGGTCATGGAGACCGTCATCGAACAGGCGAGGGCCGGACTCCCGGTCCTGGGCATCTGCAACGGCTTTCAGGTGCTCACGGAGGCGCACCTGCTGCCGGGCGCCATGCTGGGCAACGACCACCTCCACTTCATCTGCCGGGAGCAGAAGTTGCGGGTGGAGAACGCGGACACCGCCTGGACCGCCGACTACACCGCGGGCCAGGAGATCCACATCCCGCTGAAAAACATGGACGGCCGCTACGTCGCCGACGAGCGCACCCTCGACATGCTCGAGGCCGAGGGCCGGGTCGCTTTTCGCTACCTCGACGGCAACCCCAACGGATCGCTCCGCGACATCGCCGGCATCACCAATGAGGCGGGCAATGTCGTCGGCCTCATGCCACACCCCGAGCATGCCGTCGAGCCACTGATCGGTACCGGCGGGACCGACGGCCTCGGATTCTTCACCTCGATCCTCAAGAAGCTGGTCAACGTCTGATGAGCCTCGACACCGTCAAGCACGCAACGGAGACGCCCGACGTCGAGCAGCCGTGGGCAGAACTCGGCCTGAAGCAGGACGAGTACGAGCGCATCCGTTCGATCCTCGGCCGCCGCCCGACCGGGGCCGAGCTGGCGATGTACTCCGTCATGTGGTCCGAGCACTGCTCGTACAAGTCGAGCAAGGTCCACCTGAAGCAGTTCAGCGAGAGGAAGCCGGACAGCGACGCCCTGCTGGTGGGCATCGGCGAGAACGCGGGCGTCGTCGACGTCGGCCAGGGCTACGCGGTCACCTTCAAGGTCGAGTCGCACAACCACCCCTCGTACATCGAGCCCTACCAGGGTGCGGCCACCGGCGTCGGCGGCATCGTCCGCGACATCCTCGCCATGGGCGCCCGCCCGGTCGCCGTCATGGATCCGCTGCGCTTCGGCGCCGCGGACCACCCCGACACCAAGCGCGTCCTCCCGGGCGTCGTCGCAGGCATCGGGGGCTACGGCAACTGCCTGGGTCTGCCGAACATCGGCGGCGAGGTCGTCTTTGACCCCTGTTACCAGGGAAATCCGCTGGTCAACGCCCTGTGCGTGGGCGTGATGAAGCACGAGGACATCCACCTCGCCAAGGCGTCCGGCGCCGGGAACAAGGTGATCCTTTACGGCGCGAGGACCGGCGGTGACGGGATCGGCGGGGTCTCGGTGCTGGCGAGCGAGACCTTCGACGCAACCGGTCCGGCCAAGCGGCCCGCTGTTCAGGTCGGCGACCCGTTCCAGGAGAAGCTGCTGATCGAGTGCACCCTTGAGCTCTTCAAGGAGGACCTGGTCACCGGCATTCAGGACCTCGGCGGCGCGGGCCTGTCGTGCGCGACGAGCGAGCTGGCGAGCGCCGGCTCAGGCGGCATGCGCGTGGAGCTGGACACCGTTCCGCTGCGCGACGCGACGCTCTCGCCCGAGGAGATCCTCATGAGCGAGTCGCAGGAGCGCATGTGCGCGATCGTGGAGCCGGGCAAGGTCGGTCGCTTCCTGGAGATCTGTGAGAAGTGGGACGTCATCGCCACCGTCATCGGCGAAGTGACGGACGGCGAGCGGCTGGAGATCTTCTGGCACGGCGAGCAGATCGTCGACGTTCCGCCGCGGACCGTGGCCCATGAGGGCCCGGTGTACCAGCGGCCGTACGCCCGCCCGGAGTGGCAGGACGCGCTGCAGGCCGACGACGCCGGCAAGCTGCCGCGGCCGGCCGGCGGCGAGGAGCTGCGCGAGCAGGTGCTCCAGCTGGTCGCGTCCCCGAATCAGGCGTCCAAGGCCTGGGTCACGGACCAGTACGACCGCTTCGTGCAGGGCAACACCGTGCTCGCGCAGCCGGAGGACTCCGGCATGGTCCGCATCGACGAGGACACCGGCCTCGGTGTCGCCGTCGCGACGGACGGCAACGGCCGCTACACCAAGCTCGACCCGTACACGGGCGCGCAGCTGGCGCTGGCGGAGTCGTACCGGAACGTCGCCGCGTCCGGTGCCAAGCCGCTGGCCGTCTCCGACTGCCTGAACTTCGGCTCGCCCGAGGACCCGGCGGTCATGTGGCAGTTCGCGGAGGCCACGCGCGGTCTGGCGGACGCCTGCCAGGAGCTCGGCACCCCGGTGACAGGCGGCAACGTCTCCCTCTACAACCAGACCGGAGAGGCCGCGATCCATCCGACCCCGGTGGTGGCCGTCCTCGGCGTGATCGACGACGTCACGCGTCGCACCCCGATCGGGTTCGCGGAGGAGGGCCAGCTCATCTATCTCCTCGGTGACACCAGGGAGGAGCTGGGCGGCTCGGCCTGGTCCCAGGTGGTCCACGGTCACCTCGGCGGGCTCCCGCCCCAGGTCGATCTGGCGCGGGAGAAGCTGCTCGCCGAGATCCTGATCTCCGCGTCCCGGGACGGCATGATCGATGCGGCGCACGACCTGTCGGACGGCGGCCTGGTCCAGGCGCTCGTCGAGTCGTGCTTGAAGGGCGGGAAGGGGGCCCGGATCGTGGTGCCCGACACCGCGTCCGACACCGGATCCGGCAGCGGCTCCGCCGCCGGGGATCCGTTCCTCTTCCTCTTCAGCGAGTCGGTGGCGCGGGCCATCGTCGCGGTCCCGCGCAGCGAGGAGCTCCGTTTCACCGACATGTGTGCTGCACGGAGCCTGCCCGCCACGCGGATCGGGGTGGTGGACGGCGATTCCCTCGACGTCCAGGGGCAGTTCAGCATTCCGCTCGCCGAGCTGCAGGACGCACACGAGGCCACGATCCCGGGTCTGCTCGCCTGACCGATCGCGGTGCGGACGCGCCGCGGCCCCGTTCCCTGCAGACACGGGAGGAACGGGGCCGCGGCAGTCTTGCGGCAGGTGCCGCGTTCAACGCCAGAACGCGTCCGCGGCTTCGAGGTCCTCGTTGCACTCGTCGATGTCGGTGATCTTGCCGCCGACGATCGTGAAGAAGAGCCCTTCCCGCAGCTCCAGGCCGCGGTCGCCGCGATCCGCACGGAACGTGTGGACGGAGATCACATGCCCGCGCCCGTCACCCAGGACGCTGTCGAGGTCGACCCGCAGGGTGCCGGCGGTCTCGTCGAAGAGGCGGCGGTACAGCTGGAGACAGGCGTCGCGGCCCTTGTGATGGCCGGATATCGGGCTGATGCCGGGCACGTGGTGGACGACGTCGGCGGTCATCAGCGACGCCAGGGTGTCCATGTCACCTTTCGAGAACGCTTCGTAGCTACGGCGTACCAGGGTGCAGTCGGGGTGTTCGGCCATGACCGATCACACCTTTCTTGCCGATTGATTCCCTTTGTCTCCATCATCGACCGGGCTCTGTGGGCTGTCCACGGCTGCGTACGGGCCCTGGGTAGGCTCCGCGCATGACTCCCCACGCCCGCACCCGAGCCCGTGCGTACGACCCCGGCAAGGTGCGACGCGCGCTGGCGGCGGAGGTGCAGGCGGTACGGGATGCGGTGGCCGCCATGTGCAGCGCGGCGGACGCACGACAGTTGCTGGACGCGCCCACCCGGCTCGGTGCCTGGACGGTGCGCGAGTTGATCGTCCATGTCGCGCTGGGCCTGGACGAGTTGCCGTCCCGGCTGGAGATCCTCACCCGGCCTTCAGCCCGTCCTCCCCGGCCCGGCCAGGAGCCGATCCCCCCTGCGCCGACCGACCCCGAACTCGACCTCCAGGGCTATCTGCGCAGCCTGCGCACACAGGCCGAGGACATCGCCGGGACGGCGGTGGCGGAGACGGCCGCCCTGCCCGACGCGGGTCACCCCCGGGACGTGCTCGCCCGCCTGGACGCCGCTGCCGGGCACCTGGGGTCCGCGGTCGCCCAGGCGGACGGCGCGACGGTGATCCCCACCCGCTTCGGTGCCATGACCGTGGACGACTTCCTGATCACGCGGCTGCTCGAGACCGTCGTGCATGGCGACGACCTCACGGCCGCGACCGGCGCGGCCATCGCACACGACCGGCATGCGCTCGCCACCGTGACCCGGATGCTCGCCGACGCGCTCGCGGTCAAGGCGCCCGGCGGCTCGGTGGAGGTGCGGATTCCGCCGTTCGCGGTGGTGCAGTGCGTCGCCGGACCGCGGCACACCCGCGGCACCCCGTCGAATGTCGTCGAGACGGACCCGCTGACCTGGATCCGGCTCGCCACGGGCCGTAAGAGCTGGGCCGCGGCGCGCGACACCGCGGAGGTCTCCGCCAGCGGCGAGCGGGCCGATCTGTCGGACCACCTGCCGGTGCTGGGCTAGGCCCCTGTCCGGTCGATCAGGCCGGAAAAAGCCTAGACACGGCATACCCGGACCCGCCGGACGGATCGTTGCACGGGCGACCATGGATCGGATGGATGTTCACGCCCCGGTCGGCGGGGCCCGACATAATCCCGGCATGACGTCGCCGCATGCCCAGTTGCCCGCGGAGCTCCGCGCCGTCCGCCCGTGGACCGGCCGCGATGCGCAGAGTTGGCTGGCGGTCCGCCCGCCGGCCTGGGCACGGCCCCTGGGGACGGTGGTCGTATTCGCTCTGGCCTGGGCGGTCGCGATGGCGGTCGCCCCCGTGGAGGTCCACACGTCACGCTCGCCCGCCGATGCGGACTGGATCGGCCTTGCGGAGGGGGCGTTGGCCGGCGCCCAGCTCTACTGGTTCCTGCGACTGCCCGAACTCACGCTGGTCTCCGCGCCGTTGCTCGGTGCCGTCGTGGCCTACGAGGAGTTCCCCACCGCGGACGGGCCCGGAGCGGCCGCCTATGCCGTCGTACTCGCCGCCCTCGGCTACGGGTGGTGGGCCGCGCTGCTGCGGCTGCGCCACCGCCGGCGCCAGCGGGTCTCGGCGCAGGCCGCCGCCGGGCCGGAGACCCGGCCGCTTCCCGGGACGCTGCCACCGCTGCGCCGCGGACGGGCCCAGATGGCAGCGGGCGTGCTGCTGTGCGCTGCCGCAGCGGGCTCGTTCTGGATCGGCGAGCAGGGGGTGCGCGCCGATGAGGCGAAGGCGCGGGACGCGACCCGGGTGACCGCCGAGGTCGTGGCACGCGACGACGAGAACGTCAGGATTCGGATGCCGAGCACCGCAGCGGCCGGTGCGGAGGTGCGCACCCTCGACGCGTACTACGCCGACGACTATCCCGTGTCGGGCAACCAGGCCGTGCTGGTGGACGGGGACTGGGCGCGGCTCGCGGCCGAGCCGTTGGACCTCGAGACGCTGGTCCTCTGGCAGTTGGCCGGCGCCGTCGCCGCGGCGGGTGGCATCTCGCTCATCGTGTTCGGGGCGCTCGCCCGCCGTCGAGCCACTGCCCTGCGACGCGGCCCGGTCCCGGTACTGAGAGTGCTCATCCGGGACGACGTCGAAGCCGACACCTGGGTGTTCGCGGCGGACGACCCCGAGGGCCGCCGTCCCCTCTTCTCGTGTGCCGTTGCCGAGGAAGACCTGGACGACGAGGACGACGACGAAGAAGACGGCGAAGAAGTGGGCCACAACACACCTGGAGAGGAGGAAGACGAGCTGCACCAGCCGAGCCCGGAGGAGGCGTCCGAGCAGCTGCGCAAGATCAGTCGGCTGCAGGAGGCAGTCCTCTACGGCGCGCCGTGCACCCGGGCCGAGGTGGCCCTCGCCTCCGTGACCACGGACGGCGAACTGATCACGGAGTGCTCCTTCGAACCCGTACGCCCGGCCCGCGCACGCTGGCGTACCCCGGCGGCTCCGCTCGCCCACGAGGACGAAGGCGTGGAGCTCATCCTCGGCAGCGGCGCCACGGCCCACATGCTCGAGGTGGTGGCCGCGACCAGCCGCACGGCGCAGCGGATGACGACCCGTCACGCTCCCGCTCAGTGGCACCCGGATCTGTCCCACCGCGTTCTCGGAGCAGCCGACGTGATCATCGCGGCCGCCGTCGTGGGGTCGCTGCTGGTGGCCGACTACCACTCCTCGTGGCTGAGCGCGTTCATTGTGCTGATGGCCATCGTGGTGCTCACCATGGGCGCCGCGAGGCTCAACTGGCGGATCACCGCCGATCGCGACGGGCTGTGGATGACCGGCGCATGGCGAGTGCGGCATCTGCCGTGGAACCGGCTCGATGTCGTCGTGTACGAGGACGGGGAACTCCTCGTGTACGACCGAAGCGGGGACACCGCCTGGAACCTCCGCGTGGGCCCGCCGAAGCGCTGGCGCCGACGTGGTGAGCACGGCGACCGGGGCCGGCAGGCCGCCGAGGAGATCACTGCCATGCGCGTCCAGCCGGAGCTACGGCCCACCCGCATGAGCACCCGCCGGGAACGCGGGCTGCCGCTGGCCCCGCTGCTCACCCTGGCCCTCCTGACCTGGGCGGGGTGGGCTCTGTACCTGGCGTGAGGTGGACCACCGAGCGGTCACGGCCGGGCGTGACCGCCCAGGTGTGACGCAGCCGTCACCGCGGGGGCGCGGGCGCCGGGCTCCGGCCCGCCCACCAGGCATGACGACGGTCGCGTCGCCAGGGTGGCGGTCACTTGGACCGGACTCGCCCGCGCTCGCCCGTCGTATCCGACAGGCGAGCGGGAGTACCCGGTTCGGGTTAATTCTCAACCTGTCCTAGACTCGGTGCCGTGCCACGTGGTGACGGACGACTCAACCACGACCTCCTTCCCGGCGAGAAAGGCCCCCAGGACGCGTGTGGCGTCTTCGGTGTCTGGGCCCCGGGCGAAGAGGTCTCCAAACTCACCTATTTCGGGCTGTATGCGCTGCAGCACCGCGGACAGGAGTCCGCGGGCATCGCGGTGAGCAACGGCTCCCAGATCCTCGTCTTCAAGGACATGGGCCTGGTCTCCCAGGTCTTCGACGAGACCTCCCTCGGTTCCCTCCAGGGCCACATCGCGGTCGGTCACGCCCGCTACTCGACCACCGGAGCGTCCGTCTGGGAGAACGCACAGCCGACCTTCCGGGCCACCGCGCACGGCTCGATCGCGCTCGGCCACAACGGCAACCTGGTCAACACCGCCGAGCTCGCCCAGCTGGTCGCTGAGCTGCCCCGCGAGGGCGGCCGCGCCACCCAGGTCGCCGCCACCAACGACACCGATCTCGTCACCGCCCTCCTCGCCGGCCAGGTCGACGAGGACGGAAAGCCGCTGACCGTCGAGCAGGCCGCCCCCCGGGTGCTGCCTCAGGTCAAGGGCGCCTTCTCCCTCGTCTTCATGGACGAGCACACCCTCTACGCCGCCCGTGACCCGCAGGGCATCCGCCCGCTGGTCCTCGGCCGCCTCGAGCGCGGCTGGGTCGTGGCGAGCGAGACCGCCGCCCTCGACATCGTCGGCGCCTCCTTCATCCGGGAGGTCGAGCCGGGCGAGATGATCGCCATCGACGAGGACGGCCTGCGCGCGACCCGCTTCGCGGAGGCCCGCCCCAAGGGCTGCATCTTCGAGTACGTGTATCTCGCCCGCCCGGACACCGACATCGCGGGCCGGAACGTCTACCTCTCCCGGGTGGAGATGGGCCGCCGCCTGGCGAAGGAGGCCCCCGCCGAGGCCGATCTGGTGATAGCGACCCCGGAGTCCGGCACCCCGGCGGCGGTGGGCTACGCCGAGGCGAGCGGCATTCCGTACGGTTCTGGCCTGGTCAAGAACTCCTACGTGGGCCGGACCTTCATCCAGCCGAGCCAGACCATCCGCCAGCTCGGCATCCGCCTCAAGCTGAACCCCCTCAGGGAGGTCATCCGGGGCAAGCGCCTGGTGGTCGTCGACGACTCGATCGTCCGCGGCAACACCCAGCGCGCACTCGTCCGGATGCTCCGCGAGGCCGGTGCCGCCGAGGTCCACATCCGGATCTCCTCGCCGCCGATCAAGTGGCCGTGCTTCTTCGGCATCGACTTCGCGACCCGCGCGGAGCTGATCGCCAACGGTCTGTCGGTCGACGAGATCGGCACGTCGCTGGGGGCCGACTCGCTGGCGTACATCTCGATCGACGGCATGATCGAGGCGACCACGATCGCCAAGCCGAATCTGTGCCGCGCCTGCTTCGACGGCGAGTACCCGATGGACCTCCCGGACCCGGAGCTGCTGGGCAAGCACCTCCTGGAGGCCGAGGTGCAGGCACCGAGCCGCAGCGATGTGGACGGGGTCGAGACGCTCACCGCCGGTGTCGGTGGTGCCGATGCACTCCGTCGGCCGTAGCTCCCCCAGCCCTCCCGTACCTCTACCGCTCGTACCCGACGACACGAAGGTTCTCCCGACAATGTCCGAGTCTGAGTCCGCCATCGGTGCGGCCGGGGCCAGCTACGCGGCCGCGGGCGTGGACATCGAGGCCGGCGACCGCGCCGTCGAGCTGATGAAGGACTGGGTGAAGAAGGCCACCCGCCCCGAGGTCGTCGGCGGGCTCGGTGGCTTCGCCGGTCTCTTCGACGCCTCGGCCCTCAAGCGCTACGAGCGCCCGCTGCTGGCCTCCGCCACCGACGGTGTCGGGACGAAGGTCGACATCGCCCGGCAGCTCGGCGTGTACGACACCATCGGCCACGATCTGGTCGGCATGGTCGTCGACGACCTCGTGGTGTGCGGTGCGGAGCCGCTGTTCATGACCGACTACATCTGCGTCGGCAAGGTCTACCCCGAGCGGGTCGCCCAGATCGTCAAGGGCATCGCCGAGGGGTGCACACTGGCGGGCTGTGCGCTCGTCGGCGGCGAGACCGCGGAGCACCCGGGCCTGCTCGGGCCCGACGACTTCGACGTCGCGGGCGCCGGTACGGGCGTGGTCGAGGCCGACCGGGTGCTCGGCGCGGATCGTATCCGTACGGGTGACGCGGTGATCGCCATGGCGTCGTCGGGACTTCACTCGAACGGGTACTCGCTGGTTCGGCACGTGGTCTTCGACCGGGCCGGCTGGGCGCTGGACCGGGAGATCCCGGAGTTCGGCCGGACCCTCGGCGAGGAGCTGCTCGAGCCGACCAAGATCTACTCGCTGGACTGTCTGGCGCTGACCCGTACGGCCGAGGTGCACGCCTTCTCGCACATCACCGGCGGCGGACTGGCCAACAACCTGGCCCGCGTCGTCCCTGACGACCTGTACGCGACGATCGACCGGTCCACTTGGACGCCTGCCGCGGTCTTCGACCTGGTCGGTGCGGCCGGGCAGGTGGCCCGTCCCGAGCTGGAGAAAACGCTCAACATGGGCGTCGGCATGGTGGCGGTCGTCCCGCGGGAGTCGGCCGACGTGGCGCTGACGACGCTCGCGGACCGTGGCGTGGCCGCCTGGGTGGCCGGCGAAATCAGGCCACGCGGCGGCCGTACCGAGGCAGTGGCCCTGACCGGTGACTACGCGAGCTAGCCGGTCCGAGGGCAGCACAGAACCCGGTCCGGGCATATGCCCCGGACCGGGTCAGTGGTCGTGCTGTGGACGGCCTGGACGCAGCGAAGGCGTCAAGCGCGCCGACGATATGCGGACTGGTCGGAGGGTTCGTCCTCTTCCTCGTCCTCGTCGTTGTAGCGTTCCGCGTACTGTGCGTACGGGTCGTCGTCCAGCTCATCGTCCTCGAAACGCTCGCCGTTCGGCGGCTGGCTCGATGTCGATGCGCCCAGCTCTTCAGCCAGGCGTGAGAGGTCAGTCCCACCGCTGTTGTACTTCAGCTGGCGGGCGACCTTCGTCTGCTTGGCCTTGGCCCGGCCGCGCCCCATGGCTCGACCCCCTCAACGACGGGGCTCAACGGCCCCAGAGTCTTGACACGCGTTCATGATTCGGAGCGGACTCTCGAGAGAGACCGGTCCGTAGGGCTTTAACGGTACCTGTTTCCGCGGCCATACGGTACGTCGCCCGCAGGACGCGACACGCGGCACAGACCGCGAGGAGCCCCGTCCTCGCTGGTCAGCTCCGATTTTACCGTCCGTACAGGATCGACCCGCCGACGGGTGGTGACAAGTCTCTCGCGAGGGCTATCTTGCGGCCCCCCGCCGCGGCCCGTAGCGCCCGCCCAGGCCGTCGAAAGCCCGCCGAACGCCCGAGAAAGCCGAGAAACGCTTCAGCGCCGGGGGCGGTGCTCCCCGGCGCTGAGTGGCTCGCATAACCGCTCGGACGGTTCCGTACGCCGCTCCGCTCGGGCCTGCGCGGCCTCAGCCGGCCCGGCGGGCCTCCGCCATGCGCTGCTCGGCGATGCGGTCCGCGGCGGCCGCCGGCGGGATGCCGTCGACCGTGGCGCGTCGGAATATGGCCAGCGTCGTGTCGAAGATCTTGGTGGCCTTCGCCTTGGCCCGGTCGAAGTCGAAGCCGTGCAGCTCGTCGGCGACCTGGATGACCCCGCCGGCGTTCACCACGTAGTCCGGGGCGTACAGGATGCCGCGGTCGGCGAGGTCCTTCTCAACGCCCGGGTGGGCCAGCTGGTTGTTGGCGGCGCCGCAGACCACCTTCGCGGTGAGGACCGGCACGGAGGTGTCGTTCAGCGCTCCGCCGAGCGCGCACGGAGCGTAGATGTCCAAGCCTGCGGTGCGGATCAGGTCGTCCGTGTCGGCGACCGCGGTCACGTCCGGATGACTGGTGAGGATGCGCTCCACCGAGTCGGCGCGCACATCCGTGATCACGACCTCCGCGCCGTCCTCCAGAAGGTGCTCGACGAGGTGGTGGCCGACCTTGCCGACGCCCGCGATGCCGACCTTGCGGCCGCGCAGCGTCGGGTCGCCCCACAGGTGCTGGGCGCTGGCGCGCATGCCCTGGAAGACGCCGAAGGCGGTCAGGACGGAAGAGTCGCCGGCGCCCCCGTTGCCGGGGGAGCGGCCGGTGGTCCACTGGCACGCGCGGGCCACGACGTCCATGTCGGCGACGTACGTGCCGACGTCGCAGGCGGTGACATAGCGGCCGCCGAGCGATGCCACGAACCGGCCGTAGGCGAGGAGCAGCTCCTCGGTCTTGATCAGGTCCGGGTCGCCGATGATCACGGCCTTGCCGCCGCCGTGGTCGAGCCCGGCGAGGGCGTTCTTGTAGGACATGCCGCGGGCGAGGTTGAGCGCGTCCAGGACGGCCTCCGCGTCGGAGGCGTACGCGTGGAAGCGGGTGCCGCCGAGGGCCGGGCCCAGAGCGGTGGAGTGGATGGCGATCACGGCCTTGAGGCCGCTCTCGCGGTCCTGGCAGAGGACGACTTGCTCGTGTCCACCCTGCTCGGAGTGGAACAGCGTGGACAGAACGCCGAGATCGTCGGCAGGCGGAGCTACGTCGGTCACGGTGGTGACTCCCGAAGACGTGAGGGAACGCCCTCCTACGGGTGGGGAGGGCCCGATGGGCACAGGGTAGATCGTGGGGCCCCGCCGACGTACAGAGGTATGCCGGATCATGCCCTTCTGGCCTACACCCGTGGGACGATCAGCAGTGTCGGAAGGCGGCTTCCGGCACGGAGCGGAAACGGGCGGAAGGCGGAGGAGAGGGCGCGTGGGCGTGGCGTCATCGGTGGTCGTCCCGTACGCGGCATACCTACGGGTCTACGAACCACTGGCCGCCTTTCCCGAACCCGAGCGCTCCCATTGGTATCGCTACGCGTCCCGTGAGCAGATCCCCACCGCCCAGGACGAACTCCGCCGCTCGCTCGCCGACTTGCTGCCCGTACCGCCCGTCCCCGTGCCCGTGCACGAGAGCAGTGACGCCTTTGTCGCCGTCGTGGACGGCGTGACGTGCGTCAGTCCCTGGCGCACCCGGCTGCGCGGCTGGATGGCCCTCGAGGAGCTCGCGGAGCGACTGCCGCAGCCGGTGCTGGACGCCGTGCTGCCGCCCGTGGTGCGCCGGCAGGCGGAGGCGGACTACGAGCGGTGGCTGGAGCGCAACCCCGACGCGCGGCCGTGGATCCGCTCAGCGATCTGGCATGTACCCGTCCGGTGGTTCGTACTCTTCGCGGCCGAGGAGCGCGAGTACCTGAAGGACGGCGACGTGGCGGGCGGTGCGGGGGGCGAGGGCCGGGGCGGTTCCAGGGGTGAAGGTCCGGTGCTGCGCTATCGCACTCCCATGGTGCAGGCCCGCAGGCGCGTGGCCCGCGGCCTGAAGGTGCTGCGCGAGACCATAGGGGAGGGGCCGCTCGTCGACGGCCTGGAGAATGTGGGGAAGTGGCTCGAGGAGTTCCATCCGCGATCGCTCGTGGAGCTGGACTACGGCGGCTTGGTGCATGCTCTTCCTGAGGGGCAGCTCGCCGAGGACCATTCGGTCGCGGATGTGGCCGAGGGACTCGAGGCGTTGCGTGCCGGCGACGGGGGGCGCGCCAGGGAGGCGTACGAGCGGCTTACGGACCGGTGGCGGGTGGTGCGGGAGCGTCAGTACGCGAGTTGATGGCCGGGGCGGGATGTACGTCCTGATCCGGGCCATTGGCGCAAGCGTGACCGAGAGCACTAACCCGGGCCTTGCCCTCATCCCCTGCCCTCGTGTCAAAATAGGACAAGGAGTCCAGGAAGGGCTCCTTCCGTCCAACTATGGGCGGAGAGATCGGTATTGCACTCGCTTGGCAGGTCTGGGCACGCCTGATCCCACCGTGACTGATCGTCACGGTGGGATGACTGTCCGCTATGGCATGGTCCATCGGCATCCGTCGAGGTTGAACACCTGAGAGGGCAAATCCATCGGTTTGGCCGACGCGGCTGGACAGATGGTGTAGTTGTAGTGCCGAGGACAAGCCGTTCGTCCTATAACCGACTCGGCCTGCGTGCGCCATTTCGGGCAACGTGGGTCAAGGTGCAGAATTTAGAGGAAAGAACCGTGATGGTTCGGTTCTCCCGAGGAGGCCGCTCATGACCGCTCGCACCCCTGATGCCGAGCCGCTGCTGACCCCGGCTGAGGTTGCCACGATGTTCCGCGTGGACCCGAAGACGGTCACGCGCTGGGCCAAAGCAGGCAAGCTCACGTCCATCCGCACGCTTGGAGGACACCGCCGCTACCGCGAAGCGGAGGTCCGGGCGCTACTTGCGGGTATTCCGCAGCAGCGCAGCGAAGTCTGACAACTGGATAAACCGGGCATAACCGGGTCCCCCACCCGGCGACGGCCCGCTTGGCACCACACGACGGGTACCTGCCCCAACGGGTTCCTTTCCCTCGGCATCGAGGGTGCGTCGTTGATCGCGCCGGACTCCGCCGGGTCCGGCGCGATCTTTTTGTGCCTGCGACAAGAGGTGTCAGGGATTGTTCGGGGGCTGTGCGGGCATGTTCGGGCCTGTGTCGGTCCCTCCGCGGGCGCCCTTCGGTAGCCCACCGAAACGGCCCCCGGACTCCCTCTCTCGGGGGTGCAATTGCACATATTAAATTGACGTGTTGCAGGGAGTGCTTCAACTCCCCCACTCTGCAAACTTCTTGGGTGACTCCTGTCACAGGACGTCATACTTGTCCCTGAAGCTACTCTGCGGTATTGAACGCGGACGGCCAATTCGGCGTCGGTCGGGACAGGGTCGGGAACGGGCAGGGACGGGCAGGATTTCAGGTCCTGCGGTCCCGTTCCGTGTGGGCTTCGTCCGCTTGCCGGTCCGCCCTCCGGCGGTCCGCTTCGCCCCGCCGGCGGTCCGCCTCCGCGTCCCGGCCGGGCTCGGGCCCCCGGACTGGCGGCACGCCGTTTCCGCCCGCCTCCATGGCGAGCCGCAGCAACTGATGGCACACGGGACAGTGGCGGGTGAGGTGGCGATAGCTCGTCGCGGCCGACAGATGGGCCCTCAACAGCGCCCTGGTCTCATGTCTCGCGGACATCACCATGACGGCACCTCCCGAACGCATCCCCTGATGCCTGGGTACCCGCGGCAGGTGCGTGAGTCAAGAGACGAGCACGCCCTGATCCCGGAGGAACCGGGACGCTTCCCCTGCAGCAGGTGCAGCCGCGGGCACGGCCTTGGGTGCCGGGGGCTTGGGCAGCAGTACGGCCCGCGTCCGGTGGGGGCGCGGGCCGTGGTGTGGTGCTGCAGTCCTGACGGGATTTGCGGTGTCCGATTGCGGCTCCTCCCCCAGCCTCCGGCCGGGAGGTGCCCCCAGGGCTCGACCTCCGGTGCGCCGGGGCCGGGCAGCAGTACAGCCCGCGTCCGGTGGGGATGCGGGCCGTCGTGTCGATGCTGCGGTCCTGACGGGATTTGAACCCGCGGCCTCCACCTTGACAGGGTGGCGAGCACTCCAAACTGCTCCACAGGACCCGGCTTTGCGGCTTCCGGTGCGGCTCGACCGCACCATGTTCGTTCTCGTTGCCGCGAGAAGAGACTGTACAGCAGGTCAGGTGCGCCGTCGAACTCACTCTTGGCGATTGCCGTACTACGGCACCGCGGCGTCGATCGCCTTCACGATCCGCTTGTCCGAGACCGGGTACGCCGTGCCCAGCGCGTGCGCGAAGTAGCTCACCCGCAGCTCCTCGATCATCCAGCGGATCTCCAGGACCTCGGGCCGCACCGGTCTGCCCGGCGGCAGCTGCTCCAGCAGCCAGCCGTACTCGTCCTGCATCTCCTGCACCTTCGCCATCCGGGCCGTGTCCCGCTGCACGCTGGTGGGCAGCTGCTGCAGACGGCGGTCCACCGCCACGAGGTACCGCAGCAGGTCAGGGAGCCTGCGGACGCCGTGCGCGGTGACGAAGCCCGGCTTGATGAGCGCCGCAAGCTGCTCCTTGACGTCGGTGAGGGCCGGAACCAGAGGAAGGCTCGTCGACAGGGGCGCGGTCTTCATGCGGCGCTCACAGGCCTGCCACGCCGCCAGTACCTCCTGCACCTTGCGGATCGTGTCCAGTGTGGCGTCCACGAGGTCGGCGCGGACCCCGTCGAAGAGCTTGCGGAAGGACTCCTCGTCCCACGCCGGGCCGCCGCGGGCCGCGATCAGCCGGTCGGCCGCCGCGGTTGCGCAGTCCTCGAAGAGAGGCGGGATGCCGCCGTGCGGGTTCCGGGAGAGGGCGAGTTTCTGCTGGTTGCTGAGCTTGTCCTGAGCGAACTTGGCGGGGTTGGACGGGATGTTCAGCAGGATCAGGCGCCGGGTGCCGGCCCACATGGCCTGCTGCTGCTCCGGCTCGGTGTCGAAGAGCCGTACGGCGACCGATGTGCCCTCGTCGACCAGCGCCGGATACGCCTTCACGGGCTGGCCCGCCCGCCGCGTCTCGAAGGTCCTGGGCAGCGCCCCGATCGTCCACTGCGTCAGCCCGGAGCGCTGCTCCGGACCGCCCGGCCCCGCCGGGGAGGACGCCGTGGCCTTCTCGAAGGCCTTGGTGATCGCAGCCCGCGTCCTCGGCTTGAGCTGCAGCTTCAGCGCCTCGAGGTCCTTGTCCTCGGCGAGCTTGCGCCGACGCTCGTCAATGACCCGAAAGGTGATCTTGAGGTGCTCCGGAACCTTGCCGAGGTCGAAGTCGTCCGCCGCGACGGGCACGCCGACCGTCCGCTGGAGCTCGCGCGCGAGTGCAGACGGGAGGGGCTCCCGCAAGGGCTGGGCCCGATCAGGCCCCTCCGTGGACGACACCCGGTCCAGGAAGGCCTTCGCGTGGTTCGGCGCCGGGACGCAGTGCCGGCGGATGGGCTTGGGCAGGGACCGGATCAGCTCGGTGACCAGGTTGTCCCGCAGGCCCGGGATCTGCCAGTCGAAGCCCTCGGGCGTCACCTGGTTGAGCACCTGGAGCGGGATGTGGACGGTCACTCCGTCCGCATCCGCACCCGGCTCGAACTGGTACGTCACCCGGAACTTCAACTCCCCCTGCCGCCAGGAGTCCGGATAGTCGGCCTTGGTGACCGCCTCGGCCGCCTCGTTGATGAGCATCGACCGCTCGAAGTCGAGCAGTTCGGGCTCCTCGCGGCGCTTCTGCTTCCACCAGGAGTCGAAGTGGGCGCCCGAGACGACGTGCTCCGGGACCCGCTGGTCGTAGAAGTCGAAGAGCGTCTCGTCGTCCACGAGGATGTCGCGGCGGCGGGCGCGGTGCTCCAACTCCTCGACCTCGCCGAGAAGCCTGCGGTTGTCGTGGAAGAACTGATGGTGGGTCCGCCAGTCGCCCTCGACCAGCGCGTTCCGGATGAACAGCTCGCGGCTCGTCTCCGGGTCGATCCGCCCGTAGTTGACCTTGCGCTGGGCGACGAGCGGCACACCGTAGAGCGTCACCCGCTCGTACGCCATCACCGCCGCCTGGTCCTTCTCCCAGTGCGGCTCGCTGTAGGTCCGTTTCAGCAGGTGCTGGGCGAGCGGCTCGACCCACTCCGGCTCGATCCCGGCGTTGACCCGCGCCCACAGGCGGGACGTTTCGACGAGCTCGGCCGACATGATCCAGCGTGGCGGCTTCTTGAACAGCGCCGAGCCGGGGAAGACCGCGAACTTGGCGTTGCGCGCGCCCAGGTACTCGTTCTTCGCCGTGCTCCTCCCGCCGTCCGTCCCGGCGTTCTTCCCGCCCTCCCCCGCAGCGTTCCGCAGACCGATGTGCGAGAGCATCCCGGACAGCAGGGAGATGTGGATGCGATCCGCGGTCGCGTCGTCGTCGCTGAGGTGGATGCCCATCGTCTTGGCGACCTGGCGCAGCTGCGTGTAGATGTCCTGCCATTCCCGTATGCGCAGGTAGTTCAGGAATTCTGCGCGGCACATCCGGCGGAACGCGGAGGAGGACAGTTCCTTCTGCCGCTCCCGGATGTAGCGCCACAAGTTCAGGAAGGCGAGGAAGTCGCTCGTCTCGTCCCGGAAGCGCGCGTGCTGCTGGTCGGCCTGCTGCTGTTTGTCGGAGGGGCGCTCGCGCGGATCCTGGATGGACAGAGCAGCCACGATGACCATGACTTCGCGTACGCAGCCGTTGCGGTCGGCCTCGAGGACCATACGGGCCAGGCGCGGGTCGACGGGCAGCTGGGCGAGCTTGCGGCCGAGCTGCGTGAGCCGCTTCTTCGGGTCCTTCTGTTTCGGGTCGAGCGCCCCGAGCTCCTCCAGCAGCTGGACGCCGTCCTTGATGTTGCGGCGGTCCGGCGGATCGATGAAGGGGAACTTCTCGATGTCGCCGAGACTCGCGGCGGTCATCTGGAGGATGACGGAGGCGAGGTTCGTCCGGAGGATCTCGGCGTCGGTGAACTCCGGGCGGGAGAGGAAGTCGTCCTCGGCGTAGAGCCGGATGCAGATGCCGTCGGAGGTACGGCCGCAGCGCCCCTTGCGCTGATTGGCGCTGGCCTGGGAGATCCGCTCGATCGGGAGCCGCTGGACCTTCGTGCGGTGGCTGTAGCGGGAGATGCGCGCCGTACCGGGATCGATCACGTACCGGATGCCGGGAACGGTGAGGGACGTCTCGGCGACGTTCGTGGCGAGCACGATCCGGCGGCCGGTGTGCGGTTGGAAGACCCGGTGCTGCTCGGCGTGCGAAAGGCGGGCGTAGAGCGGCAGCACCTCCATGCTGCCGTCGACAGCACGTCCGGAGCGGGGCAGCTTCTTCTTGTTGAGTGCGTCGGCGGTGTCGCGGATCTCCCGCTCGCCGGAGAGGAAGACGAGGATGTCGCCCGGGCCCTCGGCGTGGAGTTCGTTCACGGCGTCGCAGATGGCGGTGATCTGGTCGCGGTCGCCGTCCTCGGAGTTCTCCTCCAGAAGCGGCCGGTAGCGGACCTCGACCGGATACGTACGGCCACTCACCTCGATGATCGGTGCGTCACCGAAATGGCGGGAGAAACGCTCCGGGTCGATCGTCGCGGAGGTGATCACGATCTTGAGATCGGGGCGGCGGGGAAGCAGCTGCGCGAGATGGCCGAGGATGAAGTCGATGTTGAGACTGCGCTCGTGGGCCTCGTCGATGATGATCGTGTCGTAGGCGCACAGCTCGCGGTCCGTCTGGATCTCGGCGAGCAGGATGCCGTCGGTCATCAGCTTGATGTGGGAGTCCTGGCTCACCTGATCGGTGAAGCGGACCTTCCAGCCCACCGACTCGCCGAGTGGCGTCCGCAGCTCCTGGGCCACGCGCTCGGCGACCGTGCGGGCCGCGATACGGCGCGGCTGGGTGTGCCCGATGAGACCCCGTACACCGCGGCCGAGCTCCAGGCAGATCTTGGGAATCTGGGTGGTCTTGCCGGAGCCGGTCTCGCCCGCGACGATCACGACCTGGTGGTCGCGGATCGCCTCGAGGATGGTGTCCTTCCTCTGGCTGACCGGGAGCTGCTCGGGGTAGTCGACCCTCGGCACGGCCGCGCGGCGGTGGGCCACCCGTAGCTCGGCCGCCTCGATGTCGCCGGTGATCTCTTCGAGCACGGCCTGCCGCGCCTGGGGCTTACGGATCCGGCGTGCTCCGTCGAGTCGCCGCCCGAGCCGGCGCTCGTCGCGCAGCATGAGCTCGGGCAGCCGCGCATGGAGGGCGGCGAAGGAGGGGGTGGAGGGCGAGGACGTAGGCATACCTGGGCAAGGATCTCACTTCGCGGAAAGACTCGGCCAACGATTTCCCCGGCGGCGCGCTCGGCGGCGTCACGGCGGGCCGCCTGCCCTGGCGAAGGCGGGCCCGGAGGTGGGCGGCGAGGCGATCGTGCCGGGCAGTCGACGTGTCCGCAGGCAGTCGTGGCGGCTCGCGCACAACTGGGCGGCCCGGAATCGTCGACGTGTTCACCCCGGCCTAGCGTGAGGCCATGACCCAGCAGCCCGACGAGTCCCCGGATCGTCGGGACTCCGCGGAGCGGGAAGGGGCAGGGGGCCGCCGGACCCTCGGCGAGCGGTGGCGGGTCTTCACCCGCACACCGTTCTTCCCGGCCAGTGTCGTGGCGCTCATCCTCGCCACCGCGGCGGGCCTCTTCGCCGGGTCGTACACCTACGCCATGGCCGACCCGACCCCGCACCGCATCCCTACCGCGGTCGTCGCGGACGCCGCCGGGGATCCGGCCTCCGCATCAGGAGTGGAGGCCTTCCGCGACGGCATGCAGCGCGCGTTCCACGCGTCCCTGGAACTGCACGGCTACGCGAGTTACGCCGAGGCCCGTGTGGCCGTCGAGGAGCAGAAGATCTTCGCGGTCCTCCACGCATCGGAACCGGACCGCCGCGCCGTGGTGCTCGATGTCTCGGGCGCCTCCGGCGCCTCCGTCGCGGAGCTGCTCGCGAAGACCGCGCCCGAAGTGGGAAGAGACGTCGGCGTCCCGGTCACGGTCCGGGACGTGAATCCTCTGCAGCGGGGAGATCCGCGTGGATTGGCGATCTTCTACATCTCCCTCGCCGCCGTGGTGACCGGCTTCATCGGCGCGATTCAGATGAGTCTCCACGCCCGTGCGCTCAATCCGGCGGAGCGGATCGCGTTCACCGCCGCGTACGCCCTGCTCGGCGGCTTCGCCATCGCCGCAGTGGTCGACTGGTGGCTGGACGCGCTCAACCTGCCCTTCGCCGAGTCGTGGATGATCCTGGCGCTCACGATGTTCGCGTCGGGCATGGTCTTCACCATGTTCAACGCCCTCATCGGGCGGTGGGCGGTGCTACCGACCTGGGGGTTGATGGTGCTGCTCGGCAACCCGTCCTCCGGTGGCGCGGTGTCGTGGCCGCTGCTGCCGACCGGACTCGGGCACATCGGACGCTGGTTGCCGCCGGGTGCCTCGGTGAACGCCCAGCACACCGCGGTCTACTTCGCCGACCACCAGACGGCGGGGCCGTTCCTGGTGCTGGCCGCGTGGGCCCTGGTGTCCTGCACGGTCTTCTGGATCTGGCGCCACCGCCACCCGGGCGGCCGAGGAGAGCCCCCGGCGCCGGGGTGAGACGCAGCAAAACGGCCCTGACGCGATCACGTGTCCGGGGCCGTTCGCGCTCCACGGTCGCGCCATCGATCGTGTCCAGCTCTCTTGAGTTCCGCCCCGCGTAGGAGGACTGACCGGCCACCTTCCTCTCGGTCTGCCGGAAACAGCAACAGGTTGCCCCCGCCCGGCCCGAAGGCCAGACAGGCGACGTGGTCGTTCGGGATGCCGTCCTATGCGATAGCAGTGACAATCGTGACAACAGATGCCCAGCTAGGGCATTCCCCGCCCTGATGCAGGCTTGTTCCGTTGAAAGGGAAGGCTTATGTGGGGTGTTGCCAAGGGCGCGGCTGTCGCCGCTTTCGCCGCTGTCATGCTCCTCGGCTCAGCTGGTTCTGCTTCCGCCGGTGGGAAGATCCCTCCTCCTCAACCGATTCCTCCTGTGAACATCCCTCCTCCTCAACCGATCCCTCCCGTGAACATCCCCCCTCCTCAACCGATCCCTCCCGTGAACATCCCCCCTCCTCAACCGGTCGTCCTGTGAACATCCCACCTGTGGTTTCGCCTCCTATGGACGGCACGCAACGTCTGGCGGACGGGCGATGCCGACATGGCCATGTGCGTACTGCCAACTTGCTCGCCATCCGCATCGATCAGCTCTAGAGCTCGATGGATGGGCGTGTCTGTCGGCAAAGTCCCACAGGACCTCCAACTTCAAGGTGATGGCGCTCGGTGGCGTAGCGGAGTGTTCGCGATGTACACGGACGTGGGCCGTCGGACAAGCGGCTGGACCCACCACCACAGTCGCATCTGCTGTGTACGTGGTGCGGTGCAGCTCTACCACCCATTCGCCTGGTGAGGCTGGAGGAGCCGAGACTCTTCGGCGGTGGGGATGCGGGGAATAGCTCTTCCTTCATGTGATCGATCTCGTACCCCGGAACGAGGGCTCGTCTTCACGTCCCGCATCGGGACGCCCCTGGGGCCGGACAACCTCCGGCGGAGCTGGCACCCGCTCCGGAAGCGGCTCGGGCTGGAGATCCGGTTTCACGATCTCCGGCACTCGGCGGTCTCGCTCCTGCTCGATCTTGGGGTGCCGCCGCACATCGTCCGGCAGATCGTTGGTCACAGCGACATCGGCGTGACGATGAAGGTCTACGCCCACGCCTCGCTGGACGAGCAGCGGAAGGCGCTCAGAAGGCTGGGAGACACCCTGTCCTGAGAGCCGTTGGTGCACCGGTTGGCGTAGTCGACATGAAAACACCCCTGCCGATGATCTTCGGCGGGGGTGTTTGCCCTGGTAGGGCGGCGGTGGCTGGGGCCGGGGTCGAACCGGCGACCTTCCGCTTTTCAGGCGGACGCTCGTACCAACTGAGCTACCCAGCCGCAGCGGTCCTGACGGGATTTGAACCCGCGGCCTCCACCTTGACAGGGTGGCGAGCACTCCAAACTGCTCCACAGGACCAAGCACGTGCGAGGACCAGTCTCGCACAGGTGTTACGTGCCCCCAACGGGATTCGAACCCGTGCTACCGCCTTGAAAGGGCGGCGTCCTGGGCCACTAGACGATGAGGGCTGATGGCCCACCTGGGCGCTGTTCGGCGCCGTCGGGGACGTGAGAAGCATATGGGATGGGGGGAGAGTTCGCCAAAACGGTTTCACGGGCGCGGCCCGATCAGTCGTTCCGCACCGTGTAGACCGCCCGTGAGCAGGGACGACGCAGCGCGGGACGGGCTCGTGCCGGTCGTCACTCCGAGGGGGACGGGCTTGCTCCCGGGGCCTTCTCCTCGGGCAGCTGGCGGCTCACCTCGGCCTTCGACAGGCCCAGGCCGCCCAGGGTGATCTCGTCCCAGGCCTGGAGCCGGTGGGTGTCACGGTCAAGGTAGAGGACCGAGGCCTCGACCGGGTCTGGCTTGTCGTCATCGACCGCGCGCAGCCCGCCGCCGCCCGTCGAGCCCTGGGTCATCAGCCGCGTGCCACCGCTGAGGATCCGGTTCGTACGCCGGTGGATATGGCCGGCCAGGGCCAGTGGGACGGTGCCGTCGGTCTGCTCCATCAGGACCGGGTTGTGGGAGACGGCGATGTCCACGGGCCGGCCGGCGGCTTTGAGCAGCCGGATCGACGCGGCCAGCTCGCGGCCCGCCTGCCGCTCCGCCGGATCGCCTTCCGGGATCACGGAGCGGTCGGGCGTGAACTGCGGGTCGCCCGTGCCCACGATGCGCAGCCCGGCGACCCGTACCGCCTTGCCGTTGTCCAGGACGTGCACGTTCTCGCGCTGTTCCATGGACTTCTGGGTCGTGGCCGAGTCGTGGTTGCCACGCACCCAGACATACGGTGCGCCCAGGTGCGAGACGGGGTCGAGGAAGCTGTTCTCGGCGGCGGAGCCGTGATCCATGGTGTCCCCGGTATCGATGATCACGTCGATCTCGTACTGCTCGACGAGCGATTCGATGATGTGCCAGGCGGCCGGGTTGAGATGGATGCACGAGACGTGCAGGACCCGTACGGTCGTCGGGTCGGGCTGATACGTGGGCAGGGTGGACGTGGCGTCGTAGAGCTTGGTGACGTTGGTCACCAGCCGGGCCAACTCCTGCTGATAGATGTCGAAATCCGTGACGATGCTGCGCGCGCTGCCGACCACGCTCGGCGCCGAGTTGAGCAGTCCGGAGAACTTCGGTTCCAGCACCGACTTCGGATTCCAGGTCGCGTACGCCATCCCGCCCGAGGTCGCGAGGAGCGCCAGCGCGAGTCCGCCCGCGGCGAGCGCGCGGCGCGGCCTGCGGTAGACGGCGAGACCGAGGGCGCACGAGCCGGAGACGACGGCGACACAGGAGCGCCACGCCAGATCGAGGGTGCCGGTGGAGATGTCGCGCGAGATCTCGTCCTGCAGTCCGGAGATCCGCTCGGGATGCTTGACCAGGGCCTGGGAGCGCTCGGGGTTCAGCTGGTCGATGTCGACATCGAGGCGGATGGGGGCGATGTGGCTGCGGAGTTCGAGGGAGCCCAGGGGAGAGACGTTCACTTCGGTGCCGCCGGTCAGGGAAGGCCGGAGGGCCATACGGGTGTCCATGGGGCCGACGGGGGCCCGGACGCCGCCGACGATCAGCAGCCCCAGCCAGGCACCGACCAGCACGACGGCGATCAGGCCGACGGTGGATGTGTAGGAGTGACGCGAAGCGTCACCATCGAGGGTGGCGGCAGGTGCCGGGCGGGCGGGTGACCTGCGCGTCAAGCGGCGCAGGCTGCGGGTGACTGTGGCGGCCCGAGAGCTGCCGCCGGAGTCCAGGCACGCCCGAAGGCGCCGCCGTACGGTCGCGCCCGCGGCGCGGAGGAAATGGGGCGACCGGAGAGGTACGCGAACCACTGTGGGCGTATGCCCGGGCAGGCCATCGGCTATGCGGCGCCGAGCCGGCGGGCGGGCATCCGTCAGGAGCGGCCGCCGACTCGAGCCGGTTGGCGGAGAATGATGCATGTGCTGGAGATGACGCCTGAGGAGTTCGAGGAACTGGTCGCCGAGGCGCTGGACCGGATCCCGCCCGAGTTGACGCGGCTGATGGACAACGTCGCGGTGTTCGTGGAGGACGAGCCGTCCACGGACGACCCCGAGCTGCTTGGACTGTACGAGGGGACACCCCTGACCGACCGCGGGGAGTGGTACGCGGGCGTGCTGCCCGACCGGATCACCATCTACCGCGGGCCGACCCTGCGGATGTGTGAGAGCCGGGAGGACGTGGTCGAGCAGACCGAGGTGACGGTGGTGCACGAGATCGCACACCACTTCGGCATCGACGATGAACGGCTGCACGCGCTGGGCTACGGATGACCCGAGAGACGCGGGACGTGACCGGGGGGACGCGGGAACGGGCAGCGGCGGCCTCCGGAGCCGCAGGGCCCTCGTAGCCGGTCCACCAGAGCTCTGGGCCCTGACGATGCTGACGGTGCGCCAGATGCGGACGCGTGTCCTGTGCAGGGGAAGGGGAGTTGAGCATGACATCCTCCCCCAGCTACCGCTGGGGGTGCCCCCACCGCCCGTACTCTCCGGAGGTGCCCGTCCGTGAGCTTGCTCCCCACCCGCCGTGGCCGTCGAGCCCCGATCGCCCGTACGCCGGTCCGCACCCCGGCCCGGATGGCCGCCGCTGCGCTCGCGCTTGCCGCGGCGACCGGCTGCATGAGCGTGGGGCCCGAGGGAGGCGAGCCGTCCGGGTCGGCCGACGGGAGGGGCGGCGCGGCGCAGCCGGACGGCGGGGTGTCGGAGAGGAACGGCGATACGGACCTTCGGCGCGGTCATGCGGGACAGGGCACGGCGGACGGCCGGAGCGGGGCGCGGAAGGGCGGCGGGGCGGCCAGCCCCACGCCGGACGCCCGCTTGTCGAGTGACCGGGCGGTGCCCAGCCGGCCGGGTGCAGGATCCCGGCCTGCCACGCCGCCGCGGCCGCCGGTCTCGACCCCCTCGAGCAGCACCCCCGCGCCGCAGCCCAGCCCGACCTCGCCGCGACCGTCGTCACCGTCCAGCCCGCAGCCGAGCGAGGCCACGCCGCCGGCCTCGCCGAGCGCGGAGGACCCGGCGGCGGAGGAGGGGGAATCCGGGGCGGGACCGCAGTACGAGCTGGGGTGGTAGGGCCGCGGGCCGTCAGCGGTAAAAGGGCGGGCGCGGTGATACAGAGGGGGTGCGGAGGGGGCTGAGAGGTGATTTGCCAGCGGGGCCACGGGGCCCGTATGGTGGTAGATCGTTTGATCCCATTTGCCTGGCCGTTTCGGTAAGCACACCCGAATCGCGCCGCGTGGCGCGTTCCTGGTCCTTGCCGTGGCTGACCGCATTGAGGCGGTCGTATGCGAATCACGGAGTTTGGGCGCGTGCCGAAAACTCCGGAAGGTTCGCATTTCGCATGTCTGTTTCCGCTGTCAATCACGCCGTCATGCCCGACACGGCGGCTGAACCGGCCCCCGAGGCACCTGCCCGCCAGGTGACCTTCGCCGACCTCGGCCTCCCCGAGCAGGTCGTCCGCAAACTCTCCCAGAACGGTGTCACCACGCCGTTCCCCATCCAGGCCGCGACGATCCCGGACGCCCTGGCCTGCCGGGACATCCTCGGCCGCGGCCGTACCGGCTCCGGCAAGACGCTCGCGTTCGGCCTCCCGCTGCTGACCCAGCTCGCCGGCGGCCACACCGAGAAGAAGCGCCCCCGTGGGCTGATCCTCACCCCCACCCGCGAGCTCGCGATGCAGGTGTCGGACGCGCTCCAGCCGTACGGCGACGTGCTCGGCCTGCGGCTCAAGGTCGTCTGCGGCGGTACGTCGATGGGTAACCAGATCTACGCCCTCGAGCGCGGCGTCGACATCCTCGTCGCCACCCCGGGTCGGCTGCGCGACCTCATCGAGCGCGGGGCCGCCTCGCTCGACAAGGTCCAGGTCGCCGTTCTCGACGAGGCCGACCAGATGGCTGACATGGGCTTTCTGCCCGAGGTGACCGAGATCCTCGATCTCGTGCCGCCCGGCGGGCAGCGGATGCTGTTCTCCGCGACGCTGGAGAACGAGATCGATACGCTCGTCAAGCGCTACCTCTCCGACCCGGTCACCCACGAGGTGGACGCGGCGCAGGGCGCGGTCACGACCATGACCCACCACGTGCTGGTGGTGAAGCCCAGGGACAAGGCCCCGGTCACGGCTGCGATCGCGGCACGCAAGGGCCGCACGATTCTCTTCGTGCGGACCCAGCTGGGCGCGGATCGCGTCGCCGAGCAGCTCCGGGACGCCGGGGTGCGGGCGGACGCGCTGCACGGGGGCATGACGCAGGGCGCCAGGACCCGCACGCTCGCCGACTTCAAGGACGGCTACGTCGGCGTCCTGGTCGCGACGGACGTCGCCGCCCGGGGTATCCACGTCGACGGCATCGACCTGGTGCTCAATGTCGACCCGGCCGGAGACCACAAGGACTACCTGCACCGGTCCGGTCGTACGGCGCGTGCGGGCCGGAGCGGCACGGTCGTGTCACTGGCCCTGCCGCACCAACGGAGGCAGATCTTCCGGCTGATGGAGGACGCGGGCGTCGACGCCTCACGCCACATCATCGGTGGCGCCGGTGTCTTCGACGAGGACGTCGCCCGCATCACGGGAGCCCGTTCGCTCACCGAGGTCCAGGCCGAGTCGGCGGCGAGCGCGGCCGGCCAGGCCGAGCGCGAGGTGCAGGACCTGACCCGGAAGCTGGAGAAGGTGCAGCGGCGCGCGGCCGAACTGCGCGAGGAGGCCGACCATCTGATGGCGCGTGCGGCACGGGAGCGTGGTGAGGAGCCGGCCGCCGCGGCTGCGTTGACGTCGGCCGGGGCGCCGAGCCAGACCTCGACCGAGGCTTCGGCCGAGGCCTTGACCGACGCCTCCAACGGGACTGCGGCCGACGCCGTCGCGACGAAGGAGACCGCGACCGCTCCGGCAGCGGCGGCTGGGGACTCCGCCGTGGAGCGGGCGGCGTACGCCGAGCCGCGCCGCTCCTCGTACGAGCGTCGCGACGATGTTCGCCGCGAGGACCAGCGCCGGGGCGAGCGGCCGTTCAACCGCGACCGCCGCGACGGCGAGCGCGGTGGTTTCCAGCGCCGTGACGAGCGCGGTGACCGGGGTGGTTTCCAGCGCCGTGACGAGCGTGGCGGCTTCGGGGGCCGGGACCGTGACCGCGACCGGCGCGACGAGCGCCCGTTCGGCCGCGACCGCCGTGACGACCGCGGTGGCCGTCCGTACGAGCGTCGCGACGAGCGCCGTGACGACCGCCGCTTCGACGACCGTCGTTTCGAGGGCCGTGACCGGCGCGAGGACCGTCCCTTCAACCGTGACCGCCAGGACGGCGAGCGCGGTGGCTTCGGCGGCGGACGCTCCTTCGAGCGTCGCGACCACAGTCACCGCGACCACCACCACCGCGACCACGGTCACCGTGACCACCACCACCGGGGCGGCGACCGTCCGTACAACCGCGACCGCCGCGACGACCGCCCGGGCCGCCGGGACGACCACCGCGGCGGCAACGCTGGCGGCCGCCCCTTCGACCGCCGCGCCGACAAGCCGCGCTGGAAGCGCAACGGCTGACGTCTGAGTCGACACCTGCGCACAAGTCGCCGACCTGCATGAAGCGGGCCCGCCCGGCACGGGCGGGCCCGCCGCTGTTTGTGCCTGGCACCTGGTGCGGGTCCGGCTCAGTCGCAGAGTAGATACCAGATCGGATCCCGTGCCGGGTCCGGCTATGCTCGGGGGAGCACGACCGAGGGCCGTTAGCTCAATTGGCAGAGCAGTGGACTTTTAATCCATTGGTTGTGGGTTCGAGTCCCACACGGCCTACCGGGTGCATCGCCCTCGGAACCCTCGTTGACCTGTGTCGATGAGGGTTCCGCCGGTTTCGGGGCCTGCTCGGCTGGCGAATCCGCGGGCTGGGTGGTCACCAAGTGGTCACGCTCGCCCTCGGTAGGGGTTGGCTGCTCGGTCCGACGGGCGCGCGGGATGAGGGCCGAGGCCCGGTCTGCGGCGTCCCGTCCGACACCGCCGAGCAGATGCGAGTACGTGTCCGATGTGATGGTGATGGTCGAGTGCCCGAGCCTCTTCGACACGATCGCCATGTCGACGCCGGCGGCGAGCATGAGCGCCGCCTGCCCATGGCGCAGGTCGTGCAGCCGGATACGGCGCAGCACAGTACTTCGCCTGGCACCGCACCCACACATTCCGCAGGGCACCAACGGCCTGAGGCGACGGTCCTTACTGCATTTGGCTCCTACCTCGCCCACAACTTCCAGTCCCGAACGAGGCCGGGGTGCGATCTCCCACCAGCGGTACGGCATATATGCGCAGGTCAGGGCGCCAGCATGACCTGGTCTCGCAGAGTTGTCCAGAGAAGATCTTCTCTCAGGTTTCCCCGAGGATGGGATGGGGCCTCTGAGCGATGCCCGTGGCTGGAACCTTTACCTTCAGCCTAAGTGGCTCATTCGGCGCTCTACCTGGCGCGGAACTGCCTGGTCACTCTGTCAGTAGCGACTCACACGTCAACTGGCTGAGTGCATGCAGCGCTGGGGGTTGCCGGTGGCTTATGTTCCCATCCTCAAGGGCAAGTTGGGCGAGTTCTTGGCGCTGGAGCATGCATCGAGGGAGGTGCAGTCCCAGATCCGCCCAGTGATGGAGGTCGTGCCGGACCCTCGCGACGTCCTGGAGACCTTTTGCGACCATGCCATGGACCGCGTGCCAAACGGCATGGTGCTCACGATCGATTGCGGCGCCTTGCCACCGGTGCGCGTACTCGACGGCGACTCCGGCGGCCCAATGGTGCGATGAGGCGAGTCGCTGGCACTACGAGGCGTTGCCATGTGCCCGGTGTTCCGGATTACTGACACAGACAAGGTTCTGGCCGAGGTGGCTGACGTGATCACCTGGCACCAGCCCGTGGCATCGGCCGCCCACGCCAGCTCATCGCGAGTCGGCAAGAAAGACAGATGCAGTTCATGTGCAGTGATCAGCCGCTTGAACCGCGACCCATGAGAACCGTGTCATCTCCGTCTTCCGCGTCCAGCACACCGAAGACACCACGGCTGACATGGAAGAGACCGGGCTCGACCAGTAGGAATCCAGTCAAGCGCTCAGCAGCTTGTCCCGAAGCAGCGCACCCGGCTCGCCGGTCAGCAGGGAGGCGAGCTGGGAGAACGGAACCTCCACGTCCGGGCCGAAGCTGTCCGCGTACTCGTCCTCATCCGCATCTTCCTCGGGCGTCATGACGAACGGGTAGTCCTCCGATCCCGGCTCACCCACTGGTTCCGGCTGCCAGTTCCAGGATGCGCCCGCGTGACGCACCTGCACCTCACCCAGGTACCACATCGCGTCGGCGATGAACGGGCCGTCGGCGTTCTCCCGCATCTCATCCCGGGTGTGGAACAGGCCAAGAAAGATGTCCTGAAGCCGGTCCACCGACTCGATACTGAAGTCCCACACCCGCGTACCGCCGCCCGCGGCCTCCGCCCACGCCGGGAAATCCGCCCGCCGACGCTCCAGCCACTCGTTCAGGCGCGGATTGTTCCCCGCATCGGCCATCCCGTACCTGACCGGCTCCCACCCCTGGTGCGAGGCCCGGTAGGTGGCCGCCTGCTGCTGCCACGAAGCGGCCACGGAGGCGAACTCGTGCCCGCTCCCGGTCTGCACGGCGTAGTTGATCAGCCGATGCGGGGCTATCGCCGGCAACCCCAGCACCTCATCCGGCACGACCACCGGCTCACGGTCCCCCCATGCCCACCGGCCCCCGGCGATAGACAGCAGCACTTCACCGAGATAGATCGTCTCCTCATCCGCCCCCGACGCAGCGTTCGGGGCAGGCTTCTCCCGTCCCTCCCGGTCGGCCACGATCTGCTCTTCCGCGTCGGCGAGGCCATCGCGTGTGAAACCGTGCTCTTCTGCCGCCGTCGGGTAGGCGCAATACTCCCGTACCGCCTCAACGCGCTTGTACCACTGCTCGATGTGCCAACCGTACGTCTCGAAGCGGCCGTCGTAGATTTCGAACCCCATGCCTGTGAGCCTAGAACCTCCGCCCGACTGATGTGCAACTATCCGGCATGCCCGGCTAGTTGACTGCGGCACACCGTTTAACCCGTTGCTCCGCCGATGAGTTCAACGTCTAGGGTGTGGTGCTTGGGTGGGTCAACGACCACACACGGGGGGCCCTGGCTCATCCGCCCCCGGTCTCGGGGTCTTTCCATCATCTTCTGGGCCCCCAGGAGAATTCACGTGAGCTATCCGATACCAGCCACATACCGGCGCGCCCGGCTGTGGGGGAGGCTGGCCGTCACCCTCGCCTGCGCAGGCGCGGTGACCTTCAGCGCCCTGCCCGGCCTGCCCGGCCTCCAGGGAGAGGCCAACGCCGCGATCAAGGGCGGCAAGCGCTGCGACAAGAAGTACGGACTCCCGACCAACCCCTCCGGCGGCCGCAAGCCCGGCGACTTCCCGCACGACTACGTTCGGCCGGACACCGAGCAGGATGTGATGGAGTTCACCAACGACCGGCGGGCGATGGACGGTCTGAACCTTCCGGGCAACCCGGCCGATTACCTCGACAAGGTCGGCAAGGACCCCGACAAGTACGAGGAAGGCGACCCCAAGCGGGTCTTCGCCTCCTACAAGCGCTACCTGGGCAACAAGCCGCCGGGCACCAACGACCAGTTCCGTGACTGGCTGGTCAACGACTACATCGACATGGCCGAGCGCCGCACCCGCGGCGGGGCCTTCGAACGCAAGGTCGTCACCGACTTCAAGCTCACCGGACCGGACTGGCTGTGCCAGGTCACCGTGGAGATCCCCGACCCGGACAAGCCCGACGGCAAACCGCCGATCCGCCGCATCTACGACGCCTACAACCAGCGCACCAAGCAGTTCCTGGAGTTCAAGGCCGGAGGCGCCCACGACGACCGCCAGATCCCCAAGGACCGCAAGATCCTCAACCACAAGGACTACGCACGCCACAACCTGCGCTACGTCCTCGGCGGGGATCAGGAGCCGGACACCCGCAACAAGCTGGGCAAGCTCAACAAGGACGTTGGCGGCAACGACCTCCAGCGCCGCGTGAGCGTCTACGAGCACCGCACCACCCCCAGGGAGCAGTGGCGCCCGTCCGTCTACAGCTCCAAGGACACCTACATGAACGCGCGCCCCCAGCCGGGCGCGAACCCGGGCACCAAGGTCATCGACCGATCCGCCCCCAACCCCGAGACGGCCCGCCGCCAGATGGAGCGGGCGCAGCAGCGCAACGCCACCGGCTCCGGCGTACGCGGGCCGGGCGGGGTGGACTTCACTACCCTCGACCTGCGCTACGTCGGGGAGCCAGTCAAGGGTAAGGGCCTGGACTACGCCTTCTCCGCGAAGAAGACGGACCCGAACGTCAACCCCGGATACGGCGGTAAGGAGAAGGCCCAGCTCATCTCGGACTCCTTCTTCACCTGGCTCGCCCTGACGCCGGAGAAGTTCTGGGTCAACCTCAACCCGGACCAGCCGGACAAGATCATGGACGCCAAGTTCGGCAAGACCGACGCCGGCCGGATCCTGCTGGAAGCCGACCTTCAGATGAAGCACGACTTCTACAAAACGATGGACCCCAAGACCAACAGGGGGAAGCTTTTCTGGGACTCCCTGGCCCGCCGGAACGGCACGCCGTGCCTTCACGGCATCCGCAACTGGATCGAGCCCGAGCCCGCGAAGGTGCGCGAGCAGGACGGCGGCATCTACATCCTCGATGCGCCGATGAAGCTCAACTCCGTCCCGCAGGAGACCAACACCCCCGGCCCCGGCGGACACGGCTGTGACCTGACCAAGGCCGAGATCGACCACAACCAGCGCATGGTCGAAACCATGATCGTCCCCGAGGTCAAGAAGCAGATCAACACCGCACCCCAGTACGCCGACCTGCGCCGCGTCTACACCTCCCGCGTCGCCGCGGAGTGGATCCGCCAGCAGGACGCGAAGAAGCCGACCGACTTCCACAAGATCATCAACAGCAACAATGTGTCCCGCTGGCCGCTGCGCGGCAAGAACAAGAACTGGGACAAGAGCGACCTCTTCCAGCGGTACGTGAAGATCTTCAGGGAAGGAGAGTTCAAGTACGAGCTGGAATACGGCGGCACCGTCTACACCTACATGGTCGGCGGGGTGGACTTCTCCAAGTCCCCCAAGCGGAACATCTCCCGCACCCAGTTCACCCTCCAGCACCGCAACCTGCCCAAGTCCACTAAGACCGGCGTCCAGGCAATGACCAATGACCTCGACGACGACAAGCGGCTTCTGCTCGGCGGCAACACCGCCTACAAGGGTGGCGGTGGCGGTGGCGGGGGCCAGCCGGACCCCACCCCAACCCCGACGGACCCGGAGGACCCCAAGCCGACCGACACCCCGTCCACCCCGGCGCCGGACCCGTCCACCCCGGCCGATGGCGGCGACAAGCCGACCCCGCCCGCGAACAAGCCCGACCCGGACGGTGACCTCGCCGACACCGGCTCCGACACCCCGATCGGCCTGATCGCCGGTATCGCGGCAGCCCTCGCCGCCGCCGGCACCGCGCTGATGTGGTGGATGCGCCGCCGCAAGACCGCCCAGAGCTGACCTGAGCAGCACTGGCCAGAACACTTCGGCCCCGCACCCATCGCTTCCGCGATCGTGCGGGGCCGAAGACTATGTGCAGCTACCCAGCGCGAGTGCCTCTTGTGCAGCCGTCCTCGCCGACGGGAGGTTGCGGACGTGCGGTTCTCGCGAGGGCGAGCGCCGGGAGGGGATTGATGCGGATTTCTCGTCGCCGGCTCAGTGGGTTGGCCGGAGCTCTGAGGATTGGTCCATACCTTAACTCTTGACAAGGAAAGAGGTCTAGTCCAGCCTTCGTTGACGATGAGCAGCAAGCGCCATCGGAAGTCGTGCACAGATCACGCCCGGGCCTTTGCTCCAGCGCACAAATGATTGCCTCCCGGTCCGGGTGCCATGCCACGTAGCACTCTCCAAGGAGTCGATCATGCGCTGGACCAGGATATTCGTTCCTTTAGTAGCGGCAGCCACCGTGCTTGTGCCCACCGCGCCCGCACAGGGCGCGATGTCGGGCACGGCTGACCGGGCGCCGGCGCAGGCCGACCGCAGCTGGAGTACCTATCACTGGGGGCGCAGCGGCGCCGTCCAGGCTGGGGCCGAGGTCGACCCAGTACCGAGCCCCCGGTCCGGCGGCGTACACGGGACCATTGTCGGCGGTACCCCCACCACCACTGATGAGTACCCGTGGACCGTCATAGTCAACGCCGGCATGTTCCTCTGCGGCGGGACCCTGGTTCGGCCCAACAAGGTGGTGACCGCCAAGCATTGCGTCACGTTCTGGGGCGGTCCTTTCGATCCGTCCTCAGTCCGGGTGACTGCCGGCCGTACCGACCGGACCACCAACGCAGGGACCGTCGTGGGGGTCAAGGACATTTGGTTGCACGGGAGCGTGGAGGAAGGGGCCGACATCGCCGTACTCACCCTCGCCTCCAACCTGGACTACAAGACGCTCGCCCTGCCCGCACAAGGCGAGGCGCCGCAGTACAACGAGAAGTCACGCATCCTCGGCTGGGGACTTACCGCGGAAAACGGTTCCGCCTCGCAGGTCCTGCGGCAGGCCGAGGTCCCGGTCACGCCGGACAGCGCGTGCCGAGCCGCCTACGGCGAGCGGGTGGACCTCGGCCTTGAGTTCTGCGCAGGTTACGAGGCCGGCGGAGTGGACACGTGTCAGGGCGACTCCGGTGGACCGGTGGAGCAGAACGGCAAGCTCATCGGCGTCACGTCGTGGGGCGAGGGCTGCGCCCGCCCGGGCAAGTACGGCGTGTACGCCCGGGTGGCGGCCGTGGCGGACGAGATCAAGGCCCAGTTGGACGGCTGACCGCACCGGTCACCGCGGCCCCTTTCCGGCACTTGGCGATTGCCTGAAAGGGGCCGCTGCGTGCCCTCCGGCGTGAAGCTCAAGCGCAAGTCGGCGCGCTCGGTGACGTTGAACAGTCCGTGGTCTGCGGCACCCGTTCGTCGCTGGAGGCTGGCTGAGCCCGGCGCGTGTCAAGCTTCGTGTCAACTCCCATCCGTGCAACCTGGGGAGTCGTGGCTCCGTGAGGTGCGCTCCGCGGCGTCGCCGCAGGTAGTGGCCTGGGTGGCGGCGATCGCCATCCTTTTAATCCATTGGTTGTGGGTTCGAGTCCCACACGGCCTACCGTGCGCAGGCGCGGTGAGCCCCCTCTGACCTGCTACGCAGCGCCCTGGCTGGGCTGGACCGGCCGGGGCGCCGCGGTTTTCCGGTGCTCGTGCGTGAGCGGGCGTGCCGTACGGATGCCGCCGTGCCGGCAGCCGCAGCGACCGGTGTCCGGTTCTTCGGATGCGTCGGCTCTGCGTCGTCGGCGCCGCCGATGGTGGAGCGGCTGCCGGTCTACCCCAGGGTGGCGAGGTGGTCGGCGGCGCCCCCGCGCCACTCGACGAGGAAGAGGGTTGCGTCGTCGCTGGTTCTGCCGCCCCGTTCCTCCTTCAGGGTGTGGGAGAGGGTGCGCACCACCGCCCGAACTCCCTTCTCCGTCCGCCCGATGCGGTTGACCCAGTCGATGAGCTGTTCCTCGCCGAATTGCTCCCCGCCGGCTTCGCGCTCCTCGATCACACCGTCGGTGAAGCACAGCACCTGGTCACCGCGTCGGAGCGTCAGCTCGCTGATCTGTGGCTGTTCACCGCCGAAGCCGACCGGCAGGGTGGTCGCGCTCTCCAGCTGTTGGACGACCTCGTGGTGGCGGATCAGCAGCGGTGCGGGGTGGCCCGCGTTGACCCATTGCAGCTGGCCCGTTGTGATGTTCAGGCGCATCATCTGCGCGGTGACGAAGTGGTCGGGCCCGAACTGCTCGGCGATCGCCCGGTCCATGAAGGCGTAGATCTCGGACAGGTCGATGTTGGCGCGTCTGGCGTGCCGGTACGCGCCGATGGCGACGGTTGCCATGGTGGCGGCGTCCAGGCCGTGGCCCATCGCGTCGAGCGTGGCCGTGTGCAGGATCTCGTCGTTGAGGGCGTAGTCGAAGCTGTCGCCGGCAACGCTGTAGGCGGGCTCGAGGATTCCGGCCACGGCGACCTGCGGGACGGACATCGCCAGCGGGGGCAGCAGAGACCACTGGATCTCCGCAGCCACGGTCATCGGTTCGAGGCGCCGGGCCTGGAAGAACTGATCGGTGTAGCTGTGCTTGGTCACCAGCATGTCGGCGACCAGGCCGGCGAGCCTGCGCAGGAGTCGCCGGTCGTCGTCATCGACGGTGTGGAGGGTGAGGGCCATCACTCCGACCTGGTCGCTGCCGTCCAGCAGTGGCAGGTACATCCGGACGCCGTCGGCCTGGGATACCTCGACGGGGGTTGCCTGCAGGAAGGCCGTGCCGGCGTGGGAGTCGCTGATCGGCTCGGGCTGCCCGACAGTCATTCCCCTGCCCGGCAGCGGCACCAGCATCAGCTGGCCGTAATCCTGCAGGAGGATCGAGAGGTCACCCCCACCGACCCTGGCCACCTCTTCGGCGATCAGCGGGGCGATCAGCTGGGGTGGCATCTCATGTGCCCGGTCCAGCAGCACCCCCAACAAACGCTCACCGAATCCTTCGGACCGGTTCACCCCGCTCTTGCCGGGCTGCCGCTCACCCCCGGCCATATCCGCGATCTTTCACCACAGTGGCCCCGAACTCGTCACCATGCCGGGCCCGGCGCACGCGGACCCATCCGGAGGTCTCAGCGGGGGGATCCGCCTCGATGACCCACTTGCGCGATCTGTCCACACGGGCTCCTGGCACGACCGTCATCAACCTGCACAGCTTGACGGGGCCAACCGGCCCTAAGAGCCCATTACGCCAAGGGCGGCATGTCACACCCAGCCGTGGCCGGTCATGGGCGACGACGAACCGCCCCTCCACGCCGGTCCTGGGTCACCCCTGCGGTTCGGCCCGCAGGGGTGCTCCTACCGCGTGGAGGTGGCGCAGTGCCTGTCGGTACGAGTCCAGCAAGCTCGTCTCGGCGTAGGGCAGGCCGAGTTCGGCGCAGTGGGCACGAACCAGGGGCTGGGCGGCCGGCAGGGCGATCCGGGGCATGCTGGGGAACAGGTGGTGCTCGATCTGGTAGTTCAGGCCGCCGAGCACGAAGTCGGTGACACGCCCGCCCCGCACGTTGCGCGAGGTGAGGACCTGGGCACGCAGGAAGTCCGGGCGCTCGTGCTCTTCGGGCATGGCCATGCCCTTGTGGTTGGGGGCGAACGAGGCTCCCATGTACAGGCCGAAGAGAGCCTGCTGTACCAGGACGAACACCAGCGCCTTCAGCGGCGAAAGGACCAGGAGCACAACGGTGAGATACGCCGCCGCGTGGATCAACAGTGCCAGCGCTTCGACTGCCAGGGGAGCAGGAGCACTCGTCCTGCCCTTGCGCAGCGCCCGGACCGTGTCCACGTGCAGCGCCCAGCCCTCCAGCAGGAGCATCGGGAAGAACAGAGTGGCCTGGTGGCGGGTGATGAAACCGGCCACACCCGTGCGCCTGGGAGCGTCCTGACCGTCGAAGACCACGGCGCCGGCCTCGATGTCGGGATCGCGGCCGATCTGGTTGGGATGGGCATGGTGACGGTTGTGCTTGGCCACCCACCATCCGAAACCGAGACCGATGAAGAGGTTGCCGAACACCAGCCCCATCATGTTGTTGGTCCGCTTGCCCCGGAACAGCTGGCGGTGGCCGGCTTCATGGCCGCGGAATCCGCACTGGGTGAAGGCGAAGGCCAGCACAGCGGCGACCGCCAGCTGCCACCAGGAGTCGCCGATCACGAGGAAAGCCGCCCAACCGCCGGTCAGGAGAAGCAGCGTGCCGGTCAGCGCCGTAGCGGAGTGCAGCGGTCGGTGCCGCAGCAGCCCAGCGCTCCTGACCCGGCGGGAGAGCAGCGCGTAGTCACTGCCTGTGGGTCGCTCTCGGAGCGTCGTGCGCCCGCCCGGGCTGTTCCCGGAGGGGTCGGCCTGCGGGGCCGAGGAGGTTCCGGTCGGCCCGCGCGTGGACACGCGAAGTTGAGCGAAGTCTGAGGAATCCATAGATCTCGATCCTGATTGATGTAGCGGCACACGGATGCGGGCAGCTCTTGCGGTGCCGTCGGGGGGCCAGCCCTAGCGGGCCACCAGGGAGTGGACGAGGATCATGACGGTCAGCCGGTTCGCCCGGCAGGTGCTCGGACCGCGTCGTCCTCTGCTCGCGCGGTTGTGTCGAGGCCGTAGTGGCCACAACGCGGGCCTCCCTGGGCGTCCAGACGCCCTCTCCGGGGTTGGTGGGCCCGCCCCGTGTTGTGAACCGCCCAGGATGGCGGCACCGCAGCCGCCATTGCGGATTGCCCTGGGCACTACCACCGTACTCCCCTCACGCCGAAAGCCCGTTCCCGTGCGGCCCGGCACCGGCAGGTGCACTCCACAGCCCGGAGGCGAGTACGGTGGCGATACCCCGCGCACCTCGGGTGCCGTCATCCGTTGCGGCGCCGACCGCGGGGAACGGCAAGGCCGGAAACATCGGGTCTGGGAGAGGGCCCCACCCGCCGGTCACCGCGTATCGCGCACCGAGTCGTCGGCTCGCCGCCGGGCCCGCGACGGCCCAAGGAGAGCAGTACAGCCACTGCTCCCTGAGCACTACCGAACAAGCCGGAAGATTCCTGGCCCACGCCCGGAATCGCTCCGGTCCCGCGCCCATGTGCAAGAAGGAGTGCTGCCTGATGTATTCACCTGACGCCATCTCAAACCGCCGTCACCGGCGCACCGAGCCGACCGAGGAGATGATTGCCGGGCTGGTCTGCATCATCTGCCGCACCGACTACCGGCGGTCACCGGGCACGGACGCGAAGGTGGTCTCGCACCACAGCGAAGAACAACTGCTCGCCTGCGAGGGGGTGTGCGCACGCATGGCGACCGGCTCGGTCACCGGTCTCGACGAGACACCCCTCACGCTGGCCGAGCGCATGCACAATTACGGGGTCGAGCACTGATGAGATGATCACGGCACGTCGCAGGAACGCTCGATACGGCGGCTCCGGGGCCCGAACCCATGCGCCGACCAGGTGGCGGACACGAAGAGATAACCGACGAGTACGCCGAGCCACAGCATGGTGCCGCCACCTGGCGTCCGAGCGGGCTGAGGGCATCCCGCCAGACCGTCTCGTAGCCGAGTTTCCGCGGCCTCTTGACTCGCCGTCGACGAGTCGAGGGCCTAGCGTTGAGCTGGGGCGTAGCGTCTTAGAAGGTGACGGGCATGGCATCTCTTGCTGAGCGGAAGGCGTACCGCGAGAAGATCATTCAGGCGCTTTACAAGGCCGCAGAAGGGAATCGCCTTCTGGGGATCACTGGGACAAAGCTGCGTGACGATCTCGGCATCCCCGACGCGGATATCGCCGCCGCCTGTGCGTATCTGGAAGGCGAAGATCTGATCACGGTCGACTGGGCGGCGGGCAATACACCCGCCATGGTCATGCTGACGCACCAAGGTATCCGCTTCATGGAGGCCAAGGAAGAAGAGCAGGCTTGACGCAGTGCGCCGGGGTCGCTTTGCGGTCAGGCTTCACGTCGGTTCGCCGGGCTCCCAGTCGGTGCTTTGCTCGGCCACGGACTGTGCGTGCACGGGATTGATGCTGGTGTCGATGAGAATCTGCTCGGCCTGTCTGACGTTGTCGACCTGCACGGCCCTGGACATCGCCTCCCGTGCCGCCGACGGAGTCGCCTCGGGCGGGACCACCAGCAGCACGAAGTGATCTTGATCGCCACGGGTGATGAGCACCGTATCGTCGCCGACCGGATACGAATCGATGGGTACGACCCGGTCATCGATGATCAGGTGCAGCGGGACCTCGCCCCAGGCACTCGTGTCCAGGCCGACGCGAGCGATGTGGCCCAAATGCCTGGTCAAGGCAGAGATCAAGCCGGGCAGCTGAGCGCCGACGTCACGGGAGCGCGGCCACCACGCACCATCGAGAATTCCTCCGCGAGTCCGAGTCGTCTCCAGCCTCAGCAGGAGCGCGCCCGGCTCCACGCGCCGGTGAATCGCATTCGGCAGCAGCTTGGGGCGGGGTGAGTTTTGGGAGTTGGCCATCATGGTGCGCCGCCCGTCCGCGGAACCCGGCAGGGCCCGCTGACCGTCCGGAACGACGTCGGCACGGCTGCCGACGTGCGGGGCGTCCTCGGTACTCCCCTCCACGGTACGCCGCGGTGAGGCCGTCCCGGCTGTGGCTACAGTCGTGAAACCCACAGGCCGATCAAGGCCCGGCCGGGTCTCGACCGGAGTACGCTCGAGGTACTGGGAACTTTCGGACGCCGGCTTCCATGTCGGGGTCGTTCCTGGTGATCAATTATGCCGGGCAGACGGAAACGCGCCCGGAGTCAGGTCCGCGTTATGACCCTGACCATCGACCACACACCGACAGCTGACGGGCGCGTGTCCTCACCACCGGTCCGGCTGTCCCTGACCCCGGTGGATGTCGGTCCAGGTCTTCTGGACGGCGCCTGGTGGCCTTACTCCCGCGACCTCGCACGTGAACTCCCCGCGCTGGTCGACGTACTGGATCGCCGCTGGGGGCGGATCACTCGGATCGCGGTGAACCCGGCATTCTGGCCGGTGATCCCGCGGAAGGTGCCCGTCGCCGGGCACGTGGTGCACGTGGGCTGGTTCGCACCTGAGCAGGACCCGCACAAGCTGCTCCTGCTCTCCTACACCACGGGCCGCTGGGACCTACTGGTGATCCCGCCCGAGAGCGGCGAGGCCGCAGCCGCCCGGCTGATGGCAGCCGCGATCGAGCCGCGGGGCCGCCTCACCGCCAGCAGCCTGATGGCGGACGAGGAGGCGCTCAGCGCCGCGGAGAACGAGCGTGGCCGGGAGGCGGAGTGGGAGTCCGAAGGCGGTCCTGCGCCGTCCGATCCTGCGAATCCGGCCGGGCTCGCCAGCCCTGTCCAAGGGATGTGAGAACGATGACGACCGCCATCACCGTGGCCGTGATCCTCGCGATGATCGCCGTAGGAGCCCTCCTGATCCGCGCTCTCAACGGCCAGCACGACCAGCGGATCGCAGCCTTCCGGTACAGCGATGTCCTGCCGTACCGACGCCGCCGGGCCACCGGGCCCCAGGAGGACACCACCGGTACCGCCGGTCCGTCTGCCGGTCAGCCCGTGGGAAGTGCTCGCGGGGAGCGACCGGGCAGGAGCCGTCGACGGCTGCGGTCCGCGAGGCAGCCGGCAGGAGGCGTGATGGGCTCGCGCAAGCTGCTCGCTGCCCCGGGCCGGGTCACCACTTCGGACCGAGAGCCACCCACCAGGAGTTCGGACGCATCGGCAGCCCCGCTCGGGCTCGCCGAGGTCCGCATCGTCGCCGCGTCGCCCGAAGCAGCTCGGAAAGTGGCCGAAGCGCTCCGCCGCCGCTTCGCCAGCACTGAGCAGCGCAGCTACCCGGCGGGCCACGACGGCAGCACGCGGCTCCACCTCACCGTGGACACCACGCATCGTCCCCAGGCCCTGCAGTCGTTCCATTCCGGAGTGCTCACCGACCACTCGTCCGCCACCGAGCGGCCGCACGCCGACGAGGCCTGAGACAGGCGTACCGCTCCGGATCACCTGCTGAGATCACCCCACCCGTGACCAGACCAACGTGTTGGCGCAACAGCGAAAGACTGAGGTTGTGCTGAAGGCCCACCTTGAGGAATGCAGGTGGGCCTTGAGCATCTTGCGTTACTCGAGGCGTTCTCCGAGCTTGGCCGACTGCCGTTCGTCGGTAGGTTTGGCGGCGGTCGGAAGCTGAGCTGCGTGGCCTGGCGTGATGGGTGGCGTGGGATTGCGAGATTACGGCTCCCCCCACTCGGGCGGCTCCAACAAAGCCGCACACGTGCGTCCGATCCACTGCCTGCGGGCTACCAGCTCGGAAGCCTGAGTAGTTCGAAGCGCATGCCGGGATTGCTGCACGGGGTCTGAAGCTCGTGTGGATGCCCTCGCGGTCCGCGAGCAATGGGACAAGGAGCATGCCGGCCACGGCATTTGGGGACCGGGCTCGAGCTGAAACGGGAGTTGTGATGGGTTCCGCGATCTCGTCGTGAGGGAATGGAGAACAGAAAGGAGGGTGGCGCGATGACTGCCAACCTGATCTGGGGCGGATTGCTCCTGGCCGGTCTCGTCTACGAGATCATCGCCCTGTTCAACACCCGGGCAGGGGACACTCTTTCTGAGCGCGTGCGCGAATGGTTCCGGGTGCACAGCCGTCCTGGACGCGCGGTATTCGCCCTTACCTGGACCGGCTTTGCGGTGTGGTTTCTGGCGCACATCCTGGCCTGAGCGGATCGTCCGTCCCGGAATCGGCTCGTCATTCGCCGCGTGAAGTATGCGCGGGAGACCCCGGCCGTCCGCTTCGGGACTCGGACGACCGGGGTCGAGGGCGCGCCGACGGCCCGTGGGGTGCCATCCCGCCGGCGGCCCGTCTCAGGAGGGGTGTGACTCACACCTCACCCTGGATTACGTGGCGCACCGCTCATGCGTTCGCGGTCGTGCTCAGTGTGCGGGCGCCACGCTGCTGCCTCATGGAGGAGAGCCCGCCCGCACTCGGCGCGGGTCCCGGCGGGCGGGCGGTTTTCCCCGATCTTTGTGGGAAGTTGTGACGAGGCACTCGACTGTGTCGGTCGAGATCCCGTGCGCCTGAGGTAACTGCATCCCCGCTACCCAGGGCAAGCGAATGCCCACGAAATCTCGGTAGTTGCTTCGGTACCGAGAAGGGATGGGGGACGAGCGTCTGCCGTCGTCAGGTTCCGATGCGGGCTGGTGAAGGCTGCCGAACAGCGGGCTCAGCGGGCTCATCTGACGATCTCTCGGTACCGAAATCTCAACCGAAGTCTTTAGCCGATGTGCTTGCCGGGCTGTTGACGGTTCGTTTGTGTTCCGGAGCAACGGCAGGCAATGCGGCGGAGTTCAGCACCGCCACCGTCCATCGACGGTGAAAGCAGGCGCCGTTACTCGAAGAGAGAAGGGAAGGCACCCCGATGTCGACTCCCAACGGCCATATTCGCGTCATACCCCTCTTCCGCCGCGGCGCCATCCGGCCGAGCAGTGACCGGCTATCAACCGCTCCGGCCGGGCCCGATAGGAACGCCGGTTTCGGCCTCGGCCTTGCCGCGACGCGGGTGGAGGCGATCAGGGACCAGCGCGGCCGGGTGGCGGAGTCGTCGTAGTCGTCCTCGACAGCTGTGCCAGCGCCTCGGCCACCTCCGGCACGTACGGGGCGAAGATCCCGAGGTCGGTGGCGCGAGCGAAGGCCGGATGGTCGGCGTACGCGTCGAGTTCCCTGAGCGCGCGCAGGCCGTAGTAGCCGGTGCGGGGGGCCTCGACGTCCGCCGGTGGTGCCGGGTGGGTCAGGGGCCGTCCCTCCACGACGGCCTGGAGGGAGCTCTGGAAGAGCTGGTGGCAACTGTGCACCCCACGCATCAGGACCTGGTGATAGCGGGCTTCCGGAGCGATGGGGAAGCGCTGTTCCGCCAGCACACGGCCGGTGTCGATGCCCGCGTCGACCTCGTGCAGCGTGGCGCCGTACTCGACGTCACCGTTCAGCAGGGCGAAGAGCACGGCGACGGACGGCAGTCCGCGGTGTTGCGGGAGCAGGCCGTTGTGGATGTTGTAGATGCGCAGGCCGGAGTCGAGCACCGGAGCACGGAAGATCATCCGGTTGTTGATGGACCAGACGATGCCGTCGGTGCACGCGTCGGCGAGCCGGTCGGCATGGGCGTTGATGTCGACGACGACCGCGTACGGAGCGGAGCTCCGGGCCAGGGACGCGGCGTCCTCCGAGTCGTCCGAGCACACCAGGTCGACCTGTTGGCCGGTGGACAGGGCGAACTGTACGGCGCGCCCCAACAAGGCGCCCCGGCCCACGAAGATCATACGTCGGCCTCCGTCCGCCGCCTCAGCGCCAGGCCGACAGCGGCGCATACCCGCTCCAGGGTGAGGTCGTCGACGAGGTGCTCGAGCTCGTCCATGAACTGCGCCTCCTGTCCGGGGTCCAGCACCTCGGAGGCGACGGCGGACAGCATCTCCAGCACCGCAAGGGAGTCGCCGCCCAGCTGCGTGAAGTCGGCGGCACGCCCCAGCAGTCGGCGGTCCACCTGGAGGATGCGGGACCATATCCCGGCCACCCGGTCCTCGACGGCGGACATAGGCGGCCCGGGGTCCGTGCCGGCGGTAGGGGAGGCGGCCGGGGCTGCGACCGTTTCGCTCGGTACCCCGACGAGTTCGGAAGGTGCCGTAGACGGGTCGGGAAGTGCCGTGGACGGGTCGGAAACTGCCGTGTTCCGGTCGGGAACTCCCGCGTACGGATCGGGAAGCGCCGCGAAGTCGACCTTGCCGCTCACCGTGCTGGGCAGGTCGGCGACCGGCAGCACAGCCGCGGGCACCAGGTAAGCGGGCAGCTGCGTCGCGAGGTACTCGCGTAGTACGGCGCCGAGTTCGGCCGCGGTGGTCGAGGGCGACGGCTGCCCGGGATCTTGTGCGACTGGCCCGGCATCGGCACGGAGCGCACCGTTATCCGCACCGGCCGCACGGACCTCGGGCGTGTCCTCCACGACGTAAGCGCACAGCGTCGGCCCCGCACCGTCCGGACGCGTGCGTACGGTCACCGCCGCCCGGCGCACGGCCGGATGGCCCTCCAGCGCCGTCTCGATCTCGGCGGGTTCGATCCGATGCCCAGCGATCTTGATCTGGTCGTCGGTCCGTCCGACGAACTCGATGCCGCCGTCCGGCAGTCGGCGGCCGAGGTCACCGGTCCGGTACCTGCGCACGCCGTCCTCGCCGACCACGAAGCGCTCGGCGTCGAGATCCGGCCGGCCGAGATAACCGCGGGCCAGCTGAATCCCGGACACCACGATCTCGCCGACCATACCCGCCTCCTCCAGGCCGACCCGCCGCCCGGCGGAGGCCATCAACTCGACCTGCGCATAGGGCCCGGGGTGCCCGATGGGGACGGCCGGGCCCGGTTCCGTGCCGTCCAGCACATGGGCCAGGCAGGCGACCGTCGCCTCGGTGGGACCGTACGCGTTGACGATCCGGCAGTCGGCGCCGAAGCGGCGGCGGGCCCGGTCGGCGGCGGTGACGGTGAACTGCTCTCCGCCGATCAGCAGGGTGCGCACGTTCCCGGGTGCCAGATCGAAGCGCTCGATCAGATCGAGGTGGGACGGCGTGACGGCGACGGTGTTCACCCGGCCTTCGTGCAGCACGTTCTGCAGCGCGGTACGGGTCGGCTCGCCGGGGAGCAGCACCACTGCCCCACCGGCCAGCAGTGGCAGGAAAACCGGGAAGCAGGTGATGTCGAAGGCGTAGGAGGACAGGAAGGCGAAGCGGGTGGTGGCGTCGATCCGGCACAGCTCGGCGGCCCAGCGAAGGAAGCCGGCCAGGCTGCCATGCTCGATCTGCACGCCCTTGGGGCGTCCGGTCGAGCCGGAGGTGTGGATGATGTAGGCGAGGGATTCCGGGGCCGGTTCGGGCAGCCGCACGCCGGGGGCCGGGTCGTCGGGGATGTCCTCCATCGCCACCACCGGGCACGTCGCGGCGGCCGCGATACGGCGGTGCAGATGACGCTGTGTCAGGCAGACCGTCACGCCCGCGTCACCCAGGACCTGTCCGATCCGGGCGTCCGGGTGGTGCGGGTCGAGCGGCACGTACGCGGCACCTGCCTTGAGGATGCCCCACAGCGCGGCGACTCCGGCCGGCGAGCGCTCCACGACCAGGCCGATCCGGGCTTCGGACGCGATGCCGCGGCGCAGCAGCTCGGCGGCCACGGCATCGGAAGAGCGGTCCAGCTCCGCGTAGCTGACCTCTCCCTCCGGGCCAACCAGCGCGGGTGCGCAGGGCGTACGGGCCGCCTGGTCGCGGAACAGGCGCACCACGGTGGTCTGCGGCGGCGACGCCGCCGGGGCAGCTGCTGTGATGGTCGTTGACCGGGCTGCGGCGACGGCCGTCGTGGAGGCAGCCGCTGCCGGCTCGCCGAGTGCCGCGACCAATCCGTCGAGCAGCGCGTCCGCGCGGGCGGCCAGGTCTCCGCCGCCCTGGAATCCGACGGTCAGTTCGGTGCCCACGGCGGTCTCGACGGCGACGCAGGAGACCGGCACCAGGGGCGCGTGCACCGGCAAGGCGTAGACCGAGGTGGCGGTGAACCCCGGGCCGGAGCACGCGGCGAGGTCGATCCGGCCCAGATGCGAGACGATCGCCGAAGCGAGGTGCCGGCCGTGGCGCTCCGAGACGGCCCGCCCGGCCCGCAGCAGCGCGGCGGACACGGCCAGCGGCAGGCGGGCGAGACCGGACTCGAAGCCGCCTGCCAGTTCGCGGCGTTCGTTCAGGGCGCGGAGCAACTGCGCCTGGGCGGTGCGCCAGTCCTCCCGTGCGTTCAGTCGCAGGAATACAGGGAGGGTCAGGTTCGCGGTGGAGGACACGTCGGGCCGGTGCCGCCGTAAGTCCACCGGAATCATGATCCGGGCCGGTACGGCGGTGGCGTCCGCCAGTGCCTGGGCGAGCCGCGCGGTGAGCGCCGGGTGATGTCCCGGCAGCGTACGGCGCCGCCACAGCGCGTTCCGGGCCGCGACCCCCCGCGCCGTCGGACCCGCCTGCGGGTCCGTCGTGGCCAGCGGGGACGGCTGGTCGAGCAGCAGGGTGGGACGGCGGCCCGTCGCCCTCAGCTGAGCCAGCAGCGCGTAGTCGGTCTCCGTGGAGTGTGCGGGCCGCGGATCCTCACCGCGGAGCGCCCGGAAGATCTCGGTCGCCCAGATCAGCGCGCCGTGCCCGTCCATCACACCGTGGAAGACCCGGAAGGCGAGCGTGGTGGGCCGCCCGGGTGCGCCGGGCAGCAGCACGACCTCGCAGCTGGGGCCCGCGTCGGGGTCGAGCGGACCTCGCAGTGCCTCCGCACTCTCCGCACCGACAACTGCCTCTGCACCTGCACCTGCCTCCGTGCCTTCCCTCGCCTCCGCACCGCCAAGTGACCCCGGGATACGGAGCCGTTCGGAGCCCGAGTGCCGCCCGGCGACGGGCCCCGGGGCCGGCGTCCCGACCACCCGCACCCGGGGCGCCAGGCCGGAGTCGCGCCAGATCCGGCCGTCCCGTACCAGCCGTGAACCGGGGCAGGCCCGCGCGGCCGTCGCGACCGCCGCCCGCAGCTCCTCGGTGTCGAGCGTGCCCTCCCCCTCGACCACCAGCTGCAGCACCATCCCGGGGCCCAGTCGGCGGGCGGCGAGGTAGAGCCATTCGGTGGGGGAGACGCGGCGCCGGTAGACGCCCGGGCGATCCCCGGGATGATCCACCTCGGGTACGTCCAGGGCGGCGCCACCGTATCCACCCGTTCCGGCAGCCTTCGCGGCCCGGTCTGCTGCGGTGCTTGCTGCGGTGCTGTGACGAAGTGTCATTGCCGTATCCCCGAGTTTCCGAGTTCCTGCTACGTGGCCGGTCGTCCGGCCGCCTTCAGCGCACGGCGCGTACGAATTCCTGCACGCCGCCGATCGAGTCGACCCAGGCCACCAACTCCCGTAGCCCGCGTTCCTGGTCCATCTCCGGCGCATAGCCGAAGTCATGCTCGGCCGCCCCCGTGTCGTAGGTGCTCGAGCGGGTCAGCAGTGCAACCGAGCGTCGGCTCAGCGGCGGGGGCACCCGGGCCGCCAGTGCGGGCAGCCGCCAGAGCAGCTCGACGATCTCCACCAGAGCGTCCCTGACCAGCGGGGGGACCGTACGGTTCGGTGGCCGGCCGCCGAACAGGGCGGCCAGCCGGGCCAGAAAGGCCCAGAGGTCCGTCCGTTCGCGGTCGGCGACGAAGTAGGCCTTGCCGCCGACCCGTTCGGCCGGCGCCTCGGCGGCCCTCAAGCAGGCCGCCACCGCGTTGTCGCAGTGGCACAGCGACACCAGGACCTGATGGCCCCCGGAGAGGTCCGGCAGCTTCCCGGTCATCATCTTCGCCACCATCCGCGGCAGGAAGCCGGAGTGGTCGCGCGGCCCCCAGATGCCGCGGGGCCGCAGGGCGCAGGTGGTGAAGTCCGGCCCGTCCGCGGCCAGTACGAGCCGCTCGGCAGCGGCCTTGGTCTCCGAGTAGAGGTCGAAGTACCGGTCCGGGTACGGGGTGCTCTCATCGATGTCGAACCGGTCCCCCTCGTCGATCCGCATCAGGGCGCTGGGGCTGCTGATGAACACGAACCGCCGAACCCCCGCCTCCCGGGCCGCCTCCAACAGCCGCTCGGTGCCGAGCACATTCGCGTCATGGAACTGGGCGCGGGTGCCGACGTCGGAGACCCGGGCGGCGCTGTGGTGCACGACGTCGACGCCCGCCGTGGCACGGCGCAGCGACTCGGCGTCGCCGAGGTCGCCGTACGCCAGCTCCAGCCCGGGTACGGCACGCAGCCGGCCGACGTCGCTCCCCCGCCGTACCAGTGCCCGTACCTGATGGCCCTCCCGTAGGCAGCCGTCCACGATGTGCCCGCCGAGGAAGCCGGAGGCGCCGGTGACCAGGACCTTCACGCGGCGGCCCGCCGTTTCGCCCACGCCGGTGCGGCCGACGGCAACAACCGCCACCAGGTCGCCCCGTACAGCATCGTCAGCCCCACCGTGGCCGCGGTGGAACGCCCGGCGGCCCGGCCGCGCGGCAGCGCCTGCGGGATCTGCGCGGCGTGCACCACAACGCTGAGGAAGACGTCGATCCACCACAGCGCCAGCAGGACAGGGGGTTCGAAGGGGCGGGCCAGTCCGGCCAGTAGATAGGCCCAGCCCGCCAGGGGGATCGCGCGCAACGCGGCCCTGCGCCACCGCGCCGCGCGGTCCTCGGGGGCGAGCTGCCCCGCGGCCCAGAGGGCCAGTGCCTCGCGGCCGATCTTCGCGTTGTGCCGGACGTCGACGGGGAATGCGGGGTGCCGCAGGAAGTCCTGGATCTGCGCGGTCAGCGCGTGGCCGACGGCGAGGCGGCGGAGCTGGGGCAGCATCTCCTGCCACCGCGCCTCGTCCACCCCGGGTTCGGTCTCCACGCACAGCACCGGCCGCTGCGCACCCGGCTCACCGATGCCGACCAGTGCGCTGCGCCGGACCAACGGGTGGCTGTTGAACACACCTTCGCAGCGCACGGTGGGCAACTCGCCCTCGGGGGTGCGTACGCGCTGGGTGCGCCGGCCGCAGAACCACAGCCGCCCCGCGTCATCGAGGTATCCCAGGTCGCCGGTGCGGTGCCAGACCGTGTCGAGGCGGCCGTCCTCCCGTTCGGTGATCTTGTGCTGGGCATCGGCGTCCGGAGCTGCGTGGTAGCGGCGGCTGACCGAGTCGCCCGCCACCACGATCTCGCCGACCTCGCCGGAGCCGAGCGGCCGGGCCGCTTCCCATCGGGGCAGCGGCTCATCGCTGGTCTCGATAATGCGCACGTCGGTGCCGGGCAGCGGCCGGCCCACGCAGCTGCCATCGCCCGCCGCACCGCGCGCCGCGGTCTCCGCCAGCACCTCTGCGGACTCGATCGAGGAGATCGGCAGCACCTCGGTGGCTCCGTAGGTCACATGGACCTCGGCCTTCTCGTCCAGCACGGTGCGCAGCGTGGCGACCACGTCCGGAGGGACCGGGGCACCACCGGACACCACGCAGCGCAGGGCGGGCAGCTCCGCGGGGTGCCGGGTCAGATGGTCGCCGAGCACCCGCAGCAGCGCCGGGGAGGCGAACATGGTGGACACCTCGAACCGGGCGAGCGCCGAGGTCAGAGCCGCCGGTTCGGCGCCTGCGACCTTGGCGGGGGCGAGGGGTGCCAGCACCAGCGTGGAACCGAAGACCAGGTCGAACATGCCGTAGAGGGGCAAGGTCACCAGCGAGACGTCGTCACGGCTGCGCCCGTGGGCGGACTCGATCCGGCGGGCCATGGCTGCGGCCATCCGGTGGGTGTACTCGACGCCCTTCGCCGGGCCGGTGCTGCCCGTGGTGAAGCCGATCATCATCAGGTCGTCACCGGCCGGTCCTTCGCCGGTGTCCGGAGCGGTGGTGCCGCGCAGCCCGTTGAGGGTGTGGCCGCCCCAGAACCAGCGCCGGCCCAGCGTCACCCGGATACGGGTACGGGCGAAGGTCCGGCGGCTGAGCACCCGTACGGCGTGGGCCGCGGGCGGGCCGATGAACGCCTCCGCACCCACCGCGCGGTAGCAGTGCAGCATCCGCTGCACGCCCATGCCGGGATCCACCACGACGGGCACCGCACCGATCCGGAACAGGGCGAAGGCCAGCGCGAAGAGGTCGGGGCCGGGGGACGCCATCAGGACGGTCTTCGTGCCCTTGACGATCCCGATCCGGGAGAGTCCGGCCGCCAGCTCCTCGACTCGGGACTGCAGGGCGCCGTAGCCGAGTTCGCGGAAGCGGATGCTCCCATCGGCCTCGCGCCCGTCCGGGTGGATGATGGCGGTCTTGCCGGGGAAGGCCCGGGCGTTACGTGCCAAGTGGTCGGCGAGACCGGCGTCCGTGCCGAGCGGGGGCGCAGTGAGGAAGGTCATGGCGCGCGGTCACCGTCCTTGCGGGCGGTAGCCGGCGCAGGCCGCGCTGAGCCCGCTGCCCGCGGAGACGAACAGCGCCCGCTGGTACCCGTTCGGCAGCCCGCCCTGGACGGCCTTGAGGTATCCGAGGACCGGCGCGGCGGTGTGCGGTTCGCCGGCGGCCCCCGGGTCGGTGTCCGGAGCCTCGGGTGCGCAGACGGCCGCCGGATCCAGGCGGAGCCGGGTGGCGAGCCGGGCCGCAAAGTCGGGGGTGGGCCGGGAGCACACCAGCAGGGTCCGGACCAGGTCCAGCTCCTCCTCGTCGGCGTAGTCGGTGACCAGGCGGGCGGTGAGGTCGAGCAGTCGCTCGACCCAGTCGGCGTCCCGTTTCACGGTGATCTGCCGCCGCCCTTCGGTGCCCATGGCCGAGCTGTCCAGATATCCGGTGACGCCGGGCGAGCCGTCCGCGGTACGCAGCCGCACCGGGCCGAAGCCGACGCCGGGGTCGGCGGCCCGCTCCAGCAACAGGGCGGCGCCCAGGTCCGCGTACGGGTAGTCGCCGTCCTGAGGGGCCTGGCCGCTGGGGTGGACGTCGGCGGCCGTGATCAGCACCCGCTCGGCGCTGCCGGTGTTCAGCAGCGCCTGGGCCACCTGCACGGCGTTGAGCACCCCGCAGGCGCCGTTCATCAGGTCGAAGGAGAAGCCGGCGCCGGGGACGGGATGGGCGAGGTAGTCCAGGTTGATGCCCGCCTCTTTCTGCACCAGGGCGGCCACGGCGGGTTCGAAGGTGTTGGCCAGGCGGTAGACGCCGACGTTGACCAGGGCGCCGACGGCATCCGGCGACACTCCGGCGGTCGCCATGCAGTTCTGGGCCGCGCGGCCGGCGAGGCGCCCCGGGAGGGCGGCTGCGTCGCCGGGTTCCGGCGCCGTGATCGAGGCCGCTGTGATGACGGTGGTCATGCGTCACACCCCCATGGTGGAGATCGTCGCGGACAGGGCCCCGGCGACCACGCCGGAGGCGGCGGGCACCAGAAGGTACTTGGCGCCGCGGCGGGCGGAACCGGCCTTCAGGTGCTGATGCAGCACCAGGAAGTGCGAGGTGGTGGCCGTGTTGCCGAACTCCTGGACGACCGCGAGCGACTCCGGCATGGAGGTGCCGAACTCCGCTGCCCCGGTCTGGTTGACGAATTCGATGAAGCGGGTGCCGACCTGGTGCTGGACGATGTAGTCGAAGTTCTCGTCGGCGAAGGTGCGGCCGCGCTTGGCCAGCAGGTCGCCGTGGAAGCCGGGCCACAGCCGCAGCCGGTCCTCCTTGTGCATCTGCTTGTTGTCCGTGTAGAGCGCGATCCCCTCGGTCCGGTCGCTGGGCATGCCCAGGCACAGGTGCGCGTACTCGGAGCAGGTCATCAGCTCGATGTAGTGGATCCGGTCGGCCTCGTCGACGGCCTCGTCGAGGAGCACCGCGACGCCCGAGTCGCCCACCGACAGGGAGGCGAACTGCGGGTCGTAGGTGTCGGTCAGCTCGGCGGCGGCGGTCTGCGCGACCTTGGTCGCCTGCTCACCGCTCACCACCAGGCCGTTGCGCACCAGTCCGGCGCGGATCATCCGGTCCAGGACGTAGACACCGGTCATCATCCCGGCACAGGCGTTGGACACGTCGAAGGTGATCGCGGAGGCGGCACCGAGCTCGCGGGCCAGCATCGTGGCGAAAGCGGGCTCGAAGTAGAAGCGTCCTTCGTCCTTGAAGCGGGTGATGGACGCGGATATGACCACATCCAACTCATCTGCTTGATAACGGGAATTGGTGAGGCAGTTCCGGGCGGCTTGCACCGCGAGCCCGTATGAGTCCTCGCCCGCGTCCGGCCGCGGGTCGGACACCCTGCGCTCGGCCACCCCGGTGATCCGCTGCAGGTCTAACTCCGGCACGCCGGTCACCTGGGCGACCAGATCCTCGGTCGACAGCACGGTGGGCGGCAGACAGGCCCCCAGCGCCTCGAAACGGCTGCTCCGGGCGGTCGTCGTCATCGTCTCTCCCCTCCTGTCCTCGCCGACCGTCAGGCCCGTGCGGGCAGGCCGAAGCAGCCGTACGGCGGCACGGCTCAGTCAGTCAGTGGCAGGACAGTTGCTGCTTCGCGGTCACGACCCTGAACAGGCCGGCTTCATTGCCGGCATTCTGCGCTCCGACCTCGGGCACACGCCCTCGACGGAGTCCCCCCACGGGCCGTCGCTCGCTAAGTTACCGCACCGTAGAAGCCCGTTATCGCCGGTTCGCGCTGCTCCGCGGAGCCATCACGCCGGTGAACACCCGGACTTGGCCCCGGCTCGAGCCTGTGGCCTGCGGCTTTTAAGGCTACTTGCGGTAACTCGCAGGAGAGCGCCCGGATGTGTGAAAGCCACCTTCTTTCGGCCCTCTTTACTGAGGCCTGACAGCGGTCGGGCCGCAGTCGGCTCAGAGGGTGCAGCGCTGCGCGTGCAGCCGCCGCTGCATCGACTTCAGGGCGTGGTGGCCGCGCGACTTCACCGTGCCCAGCGGAACGCCCAGCGCGCGGGAGGTCTCCTTGCCCGTCATCCCCTGGTAGTAGATGCACACCAGGACGGCCCGCTGTTCGGGAGACAAGGTCAGCAGGGCCTGACGGACGACGGCGGACGTCAGGATCTTGTCAAAGGTGCTGTCGCACGCTTCCGGCATCTCCTCCAGGCCGGCATCGGAGGTTTCCCGGGGCCGGGCGCGGCGGGCGCGCTCCGCGTCGATGGAAAGCCGCCGGGCCACCGTGAACAGCCAGGGAACGAGCGATGAATGCCGCCGGTTCGTGATCACGTCCGGATGCCTCCAGGCCCGGATCACGGTCTCCTGAACGAGCTCCTCGGCCCGCCATCGGTCACCGCCCGTCAGCCACACCGCATAACGGCGCAGCGGTAGACCGTACTCCTCGATCAGGTCGGATATCTGACTCTCCGTCGCGGTCCGCCGCACGGGGGTGGAGTGCCTCGGCATGGTGCGTCCTTCGTCGAGTGGCGGTGCTCGGCTCCGCCGCTTCCTCCTGACGCACCACAGGGTGCTGTGCCCTGGTCCCCAGATCATCCGGCAGGTCACGTACATATGGCCGCGGGTTTCGGCGCCCAGGACGCCGCGTACGGCCGCCGGCCGGTTGGCTCTCCGTGAGAGCACGGATATCCGGTCAGCACCCCTGCCGCGACGGCCGGCGGCGCAGTACCGAGGCGACGGCGGCCGCCCGGATTCCCATGCTGCGCGCCCAGAAGAGCTCCCTGGCCGTGATGCCGAGGCGGGTCGCGATGCGCCGGTCGCTCCAGCCCCTGGCGGTGAGTCCGATCACCACGATGGGGTGGTCCGTCGGCGACACGATCACTTCGCTGCCCTGGCGCACGGCTTCGATCAGCGGATCCAGCTTGCCCAGGCGGTGCACCAGGGCACCCAGTCCGCGGCGCTCGGGGGGCGTCGTCCCACCCCAGATGCCGTAGGGCTCGTCGAGTTGGGTCGCGGTGGCCAAGCACTGGATCTGCACGGAGCAGTGCCGGCACACCCGCTTCGCGGCCGCGGTGGTGCTCTCCTTCTGGTCCTGCGTCCGGCGCCGTTCCGGAAAGAACAGCTCCGGATCGACGTCACGGCACGCGGGGTGCGACACCGGTTCCCGGTCGGTCGGCCCGGGTCCACGGGGTGAGCGCGGGCGTTCCTCGGTGACGGTGGCGGATCTGGACTGATGCGGCACGTTGGGCTCTCCGGGTGCGGTGGGAATGGGCGGAACCCTCCGCCTTGAAGGGAAGCCCCGTTCTCCGGCAGCGAGGTTCTACTGTGCTCCACGTACGGCTACTGGCCGGGGGTTCAGGCGGGATCAGCCGGCTGGTGCGGCGACGGCCTTCGCCTCGAATCTCTCGGCACCGAAGGATCTACCGAAGACTTTTCGGACAGCCCTTGTAGGCGCGTACGCCCATGCGATTGCCTGCTGCACACCGGCTGCTGCGCTCGTCCCCCAGGAGCGGGGCAGCCGGCGCACTCCCTTCGCCCTCCTCCACAGCGCAGCCCCCCGCTCACCGAGCGGGGCTGCACGCTGAGCCGCGGCTCACGCCGTGGCTTCACAGGTGTTCCCGTGGCGTACGGCCTCGAGTGCGATCTCCGTCCGGGACCGCACGCCCAACTTGCGCAGAATGTGGGAGATATGGGTCTCGACCGTACGCCGTGACAGGAACAGCGACGTGGCGATGTCCTGGTTGGACTGCCCTGTCGCGACAAGTTCGGTGACCCGCCGCTCCGTTGGCGTCAGGGCCTTCCAACCGGTCTCCGGGCGCCGTCGTGTGCCCCGCTGCCCGCGTCGTACGCCGTGGGCACGGAGCCGGGCGTCCGCCCTTCGGATGTCCGCACGGGCACCGAGCTCCTTGTAGCGCTCGATGGCCTCGTCGTAGTGGAGGCGCGCCCCCGTGGCGTCACCCTGGGCCGCAAGGAGGACCGCGGCGTCCTCTAGGATCCGGCCCCATTCGAAGCGCTGGCCCAGGGACCGGATCCCTTCCGCGGCGTCGAGCAGCGGTCCGGGATCCCCGGCCAGCAGGCCGGTGCACCAGTGGGCGGTGGCCTGCTCCATGCGGGTGGTCGAGGCGGCGACGGCGCTCTCCACCGCGGACGCGGCACTCTCCCGGTCGTCACAGGCCACGGCGATCCGGGTGAGTTGCGGCAGGATGAGGTGGGGGTATGCGTTGTAATCGACGTCCTTCAGCACCGCCAGCGCGCTCGCCGGGTCGCCGGCCCGTTCCGCCCGCTCGGCCCTGGCCAGCGCCAAGTGGCCCAGGCTCCGCCTGGCGTCGCCCGTGGGGACGTCGAGCATCGACACCGCGTTCAGGTGCCGTTCGGCATCCCGCTCGTCATCGCGATGCACGGCGAGCAGCGCCCCCAGCCCATGCATCCGCAGCCGCCAGGGCAGATGCGCGTCGAGGAGCTCCTGTTCCAGCACTTCCAGCTCGGCGGCCGCGTCGTCCCACCGGCCCCACAGATACCAGTGCTCGGCGGCCGTCAGACGGCTCATGGCCACGCGCACCGGCACGCCCAGGACTTCGGCCGCCTTCAGCAGTTCCGCCACGGCGGTGTCGGCCTCGGCCGGCCGGTCGAGGCCGTCCAGGGCGGCCACCCGGTTCGACAGCAGAAGCACCCGCAGGTCAGCTGCGTTCGGGTGTTCGCCGATGCAGGCCAGCCCCCGGTCCAAGTGGCCGAGGGCGATGTCCGGACGGTGCCACGAGGAGGGGATGCCGCTCAGCGCGTGCTGGGCATAGCCCGCCGCCAGCGGATCGGGGTCCGGCTCGGCCAGCACGCCCTCGGCGGCGGCCTGCCCCTCGTCGAAGCGGCCGGCGCTGCCCAGCACCACGGCCCGCAGCGCCGAGAGACGGGCCGTCCATACGGCTTCGGCGCCGGGTACCTCCCGGTAGCCGTCGAGCGCGTGCAGCGCATCGTCGTACTGGCCCAGGCGCAGGAGCGCGTACGCCCGGTTCCAGACCAGACGGGCTTCGGGCGCCGGGCCGTTCCCGCCCTCGCCGATATGGCGGGTCAGCCGGTTCACCTCGTCGTACCGCGCGAGCAGGAACATCACGGTGACCAGGTGCGCCTTCAGCTCGGTGCGGACCGAGGGCTCGACGACCCGGGCGTCGAGGGCGCGCGACAGCAGCTCGGCGGCGACGTGCGGTGCCCGGTGGATCAGGGTGTCGGCGGACCGGGACAGCCAGTCAAGCAGCCAGCCGTCGATGCCGTCGGGGACCACGACGAGGTGCTCGGCGACCCGGTCGGTCGGCATACCGGCCTCGTCCAGGGCGCGGGCCACCTGCAGGTGCAGGGCAACGCGGAGGCCGGCGGGCAGGCCCTCGTACAGCACCTGCCGGATCAGCCCGTGCCGGAAGCCGAGACCGGCGTCGCACTCGACGAGCACACCGCCGTCCACCGCCTCGTCGATGGCGCTGATCATGGCGATCGCCGTCCGGCCGGTGACCACCCCCAGCGCACTCACCGAGAACTCCATGCCGAGCAGCGCGGCCATCCGCAGCAGCTCCAGCGTGTCCTCCGACAGGAAGGTCAGCCGGTCCGCGATCACCGAGGCGAGCGGCGTCGGCGCGGTGGGGTCCCCGACCCTGTCGTCGGAGGAGAGGTCGGCCACGGTGCGCTCGCCGATCTGGATGCGGCCCTCGCGCTCGTACGCGGCGACCGCCTCGCGCACGTACAGCGGATTGCCCCCGGTGTTGGCCATGAGATGCCGCAGGGCCGGGCCGGGCAATGCGCCGAGCAGGCTGCCCACCAGCTCTTCGACCTCGGCCGGTGGCAGCGCTCCGAGGGACATGAGGACCGCGCCATCGCCCGCCACCGCGCGCCGTACCTGGGCGATCTCGGCCCGGCGCGGCACGGGACGGCAGCCGACCGCCAGCATCAGAGGGAGCTGTCGGACCAGGCGGTTGAGCCGCTGCCAGGCCAGCAGGCTGGCCTCGTCCGCCCATTGGATGTCGTCGAGGACGAGGAGCACCGGGCCCTCGGCGCACAGCTGTTCCACCTCCGCGACCAGCGTCTCGACCATGGCCATCACGGGGTCGACGGGGAGCAGCGGAGCGCCGCCACTCGCGGGCGAGCTGTCGTGCGGGCTGGTGATCCTCATGCGCTGTGGGTCCAGGCAGTCCAGCATCAGCCGGAGCGGGAAGCGCTGGCTCAGCTCCTGAGCGAGACCGCGGAAGGTCCGGACGCCGTGGTGTTCGGCTCGTTCCTGCGCTGCGGACAGCAACGCGGACTTGCCGATCCCCGGCTCGCCCTCGATCCACAGCACTCGACCGATGCCGGCTGCGAGATCGCTCACCATCTGGCATATCTGGTCCAGCTCCGCGGCCCGGCCAACGAGTAAATCTCGATCTGCCACGCCCACAGCCTATGTCGGAGGCAGGGGCGTCGATGTGTTGTGCGTTACATAAGAACCTTAATTCTGACATAAATTGACGAGGGTTCACTCTGCGGGCCGGGCCCGTTGATGGGCGTGTGATGCGAGCGGCGGCCGGCTCGGGAGTACGGCTCGGCTGGTTTTTCCGTTGTCCGATTCCGGTACCGGGCGGTCAGATCACCGCGTGTTTCTGCTCGGAATGGCGCAGGACCGCGGCAAGCTCCGACCGCCCATTGATGCCCAGTTTGCGGTACGTGTTGGTGAGGTGAATCTCGACCGTACGGCGTTGCACGAACAGGATCTCGGCGAGCTCCCGGTTCGTCTTCCCTGTGGCGGCGAGCGTCGCGGTACGCAGCTCGGCGGCCGTCAGGCCGTCGATGCCGGTCCGGCGCGGTTTCGCCCTGCGGCCGCCCGACGCGGACAGCTCGAGGCGGGCGAGCAGGGCGAGTTTGGATGCGCCCGACTCCTCCGCCAGGTCGAGTGCGGTGCGCAGCGCCCGCCGCGCCTCGACCGTCTGCCGGGCCCGGTTGAGGGCCGTACCGTACTCGGTGAGGCACCGGGCCCGCTCCAGGCGGGACGAGGAGCGCTCCAGGACGGCGGTGGACTCCTCGAGCACCGCCAGCTCTTGTGGTCCGCGGTCGGCGGCCGCCTGCGCCCGCAGTGCGAAGGCGATCGGCTCCGGAGCCCCCCATCGGCGCGCCGACTCCACCTCTTCCGCGGCGTGTTGGCGGGCGCTGGTCTCGTCGCCCATGGCGAGCAGCGCCGTCGCCACGCGGGATCGCCAGGGCGCCACCGCCGGATTCGCCACGTTCCACGCCCGAAGCAGCGTGCTCGCCTTCAGCAGATCGCCGATGCCGTCGGCGGGGTCCCCGGTGGCCACCCGCAAGCGGCCCCGCGCGAGCAGCAGCGCCGTACCCGCCCAGGTCCTCGGTACCTCTCCGGTCAGTTCCGAGACCTCGATCAGCCCTTCGGCCTCGTCGTAGTTGCCGAGGTCGACCAGCACCTCGACCAGCCGGGCCAGGAACTCGACGCTCGCCCCCGTCCGCCGGGTCGTCCCGCAGGTCAGGAGCAACTCCAGCGCCTGACGGGCGTCCTCGGCGGCGGCGGGGAGTCGGCCGAACTGCCGCTCCACCACGGAGCGTACGGACCGGGCCGCGGCGAGGCACAATCGCCGGCGTCGCCGTTCGGCGTGCCGTACGAGCGCGTTGACCTGCTCGTATGCCTCCTCGGGTGCCCCGGCTTGGGCCAGCACCAGAACGCTGCGCAGGAACGGCTCCGCGGTTTCCGATGCCGCCGGGGTCGCCACCAGCGCCTGACGGGCGAGTTCCAGGGCGCGGCTGAGGGACTGACCGGCCCAGGTCTCGCGCATGGCCAGCAGGCTGAGCAGGCGACCGTGGTCCGCGGTGCCCTCCGGTGCGCTCTCGGCCAGACCCTCGAGCTGCTCCGCGGCGGCGGCTGCCGTCGTCTCGTCGCGGAACCTCAGCTCGACCGTCCGAAGAGCCGTGTCGAAGGAGGTGGTGTCCGCCTTCGCGTTGATGAGGTCGAGAGCCGGCCGGTGCCGACCGGTCAGGTCGAGCAGGGTGGTGAGCCCGGAGGTCAGCTGGAAGGGCTGTTCCCGCTCCTCGTACAGGTCGGCCGCCTCGGTGAGGTGCCGGATCGCCGCGACGACGTCCCCTTGGGCCTCGGCCAGGCCCAGGTCGAGCAGGACGGTTCGGCGTTCTTCCTGGGACAGGGGCTCGGCGAGCGCTCGACGCAGGCAGGTGATCGCGGTGTCGGGATGTCCGCTGCCGAGTGCGGCTCCGGCCGCGCTGCGCAGGACCGCGGGCACCCACGGTTCGGCCAGCGGCGGCGTCGCGATGAGCTGGGCGGCCACGGACGCCTCGGGGGCCCCAGCCGTGTGCAGCAGCCGGGCCGCCTTGGCGTGCACCGCCTGGAGCGCGGTGTAGGGCGCCTCCCGCACGACGATACGGCGCAGCAGTGGATGCGCGAAGGCCACGGTCTGCCCGGATATACGGAGCAGACCGACGCGGCACAGCGCCATCGCGGTCTCCGCCGCCACGATCCCGTCGATGCCGACGATGTCGGTGACCCGGGTGGGGCTCGCCTGCGTGCCGAGCACCGCGACGGTGCGCGCGATCGCCAGGGCGTGCGGCGAGATGCGGCGCAGCCGGGCGTTCACGCAGGAGGCGAGCCGGGACACGGCGTCGTCGATGAGCGCCGGCACCGCGTCGGCCGTCGGGGCGGCGGCCGGCTCCGTGGCCGCCACAGCAAGCGCGGACAGGAGCATGGGGTTGCCTCCGGTCGCCTGCATGCACGCGGTGACGAACGAGGTGTCGGGGGTGGCGACGAGGGCGCGCTCGAACAGGTCCGTCGCGGCCGACAGGCTCAGGTCGGCCGGCCGCAGTTCGGTCGCGCTGACGGCCAGCACATCGTCGAGGACCGCGGCGTCGGAGCACGGCTCCCCGTTGCACACCGTGGCGATGACGGCGATCCCGGCCTGCTCGATGCGCTGCGGGAGGGTGCTCAGCCAGCGGAGCGACTGCGGGTCCACCCACTGCAGGTCATCGATGGCGACGAGGACGGGGGAGTCGGCGGCGATGGCCGCCAGAGCGCGGTGCAGGGCGCGAAGCTCGGCGAGCGAGGGCTCGGCCCCCGATGGACGGGCGTCCACCTCCTCCTGTGTGGCCGTCAGAAACGCGAGCTCGGGCTGCATCGCGTGCGGCAGGGCGCCATCGAAGAGCCGGCTCGCCAGCCCGAACCAGAGGTCGCGCTCGGCGAGGCTGCCACGCGCCATGAGGACGGTGAAGCCGCTTCTCCGCGCCTGGCTCACGGCGGCGTCGAGCAGCGCGGTCTTCCCCGCACCTGCCCCGCCCCGCACCACCGCCAGGCGGCCGGCGCCATCCGTGGCGTCGCTGAGCAGTTCTTCGATCGCCGCGATCTCTTTCTCGCGGTCGAACAGTCCGGTGGGCTCTGACCTCATGCTGGCTACCGTTTCCCTGCGCACAACCGGGTGGACGAATGAGTGCCCATCACCCTGCGGCATCGGACGGTTATGAACATCCGTGACAACACTGAGCTGTTCACTGCGCTGCACGAGGAGGTACGGAGGCGGGGGCCCGGACGGCCCGCGTCGCCGTGCCCGCGGTGCCTGCCACGACAGACGGGCAGGTGACCCGAAGGTCTCGGGTCACCTGCCCGTGCCGGACCAGGGCACCTGCCCGTGCCGAACCAGGGCACCGGCGGGCGGTGGACGGCGCGGCGTGGGGGACTTCCCCTGGGTACGGGACAGGCTTGCGGCCGATCAACCGCCGGTGTACAGCAGCCCGTTCGGCGAATCGGGACCGGGGTTCTTGACCGATCCGCGGGTCGATGCCTGCACCAGGGCCTTCTCGACCTGTCGCGGAGTCGCGGTCGGATGCTCCGAGAGGTACAGCGCAGCGGCACCGGCGACATGGGGGGCTGCCTGGGACGTTCCCTCGCCGACCATGACCTTGGTGTCGCCGCCCTCCCAGCCGGACGCTATCGCCACCCCGGGGGCGAAGAGATCCACGCAGCGGCCGTAGTTGGCGAAGTTTGCCCTGCGGTCGCGCTGGTCGGTGGCGCTGACGACGATGGCGTCCGTGACGCGGGTCGGGGAGAATCCGCACGCGTCCTGCGGATTGCCGTTGTCGTCCCCGTTGCCCGCCGACAGGACGTAGACGAGGCCGGAGGCGATCGACCTGCGCACGGCGTCGTCCAGTACGCGGTCCAGATCACCGTTGAGGCTCATGTTCACCACCGCCGGCTTCTCGGCGTGCTTGGTGACCCAGTCGACGCCGGCCGCGATCTTTTCGGTGGTGCTCTTGTTCTCGCAGTTCAGCACGCGGACGCTGTGCAGCTGTACGCCCTTCGCCACGCCGAACCGCTCGCTGCCGAGGATCCCCGCCACATGCGTGCCGTGCCCGAAGCAGTCGCGCGCGTCGGCATCGTTGTCGATGAAGTCGTATCCGGACCGGACCGGGCGCCCCTTGAAGGCGGCGTGAGTGAACCGGATTCCGGAGTCCAGCACGTACGCCTGGACGTTTTCGGCCCGGGACGCGAACGAGTAGCTGTGGTCCAGGGGCAGTTGACGCTGGTCGATGCGGTCGAGTCCCCATGGCGGTCCCGGCTGCCGGCCGGTGCCGCGTATCTCCTTGTTCTGCTGGACGAACTTCACCGCGGGGTGGGCGGCGAGCCGGCGGGCCTGCTCCTCGGTCATCGTGGCCGAGTACCCGTGGAGGGCGCTGGTGTAGGTCTGTCGGACCTTTCCGCCGAAGCGTTCCCGCAGCTCGCCAGAGAGCGATGTGATCCGGGCGGACACCGATGTGCCTGCGGCCGACGGCTTGGTGGCGGTGTCTTTGAGCACCACCAGATAGCTGCCGGATATCGCACCAGGAGCATCGGCCCCGAGTATCACTCCTTCCGCCTGGGCCTGCGACGGGGCCAATGCAAGGGCCATGCCCGTCACGCCGACACCGGCCAGTAATCCGACGAGCGGCTTCGTTAACTTCACCCGTGACCTCCGAAAACGAATACAAGGGACGTTCTGGTTGCTGGAAGTGCATCAACCGACGCTGTTTGCGACTGGTTTACTCGCCCCCTCACCACCGGCTGAACCTACTCGGACCAGTGCCTCGGGTCATACCTGCGGCGGATTTCCGGGCCGAGCTCGGCTGATTCCTCCGGACTCATTCCTGGGTGCGTTTCCTCGCCCAGCTCGGGCAGTTCCGGGGGCACTGTTCTGTCACCGCGCCCACCTCGTCGTCTTCGAGCTCGGAGGTGTCCAATTGCGGCCTCGGTGTCCATCCCACTGAACCCCACTCCTGAGAACCGAACCGTAGAATCGGCAAGCGTGCCGCGAGGCAGCAGATCAGCGGAACTGGCGAGATCACAAGCAGGTCGCCGAGAAGCTTCGGAAGAGTTCTCGGTATCGGCTACCGAAAGGCCGAGTTGGGGTCCCCAGGCGGTGTACCGAAATTCGGTGCGGCGCGGGGAAGGTGTCTCGGTACCGAGAGAAGCCGGCTACGGTCGAGGGCTCGGCAGCGTTTCTCGCCGCTCGGCAGGCCGAGCGGCCCATGCCGAGCGGCCCAGACTCGAGGGAATTCTCCGCCCTGAGCGGGTACCGAAATGAGCACCGAGAGACCTACCGAAGACTTTTCTGCAGTGCTTGTTCCGGTGATTACCGGTGGGGTTACCTGGTGGCGGATGGAGAATCGCCTCCGGTCATCCGCTCAACAGCCTGTCGAGATGACCGGGGCGTCTCCGAGCAGGAATCCTGGACGCCACAGCCTGGGGAGGGTGTTGGGGGTCAACTGGATACCTGCGTCGCCGCGGTGAGGGGGGAAATCACCCGGCCGCTTCCGAGCCCCCGTACGGTTCCCGACCGTGCGGGGGCCGTTCGTCGTGGCCGCAATGCATGGAGCCTTCTCCAACCTCACGGTCACGTGGAGGGCGAGGACAGCCTGACCCCTCGGCGAACAGGCCATGACCACTCCTACCCGGGAGTGGTGAAGCGGGCCCGCCACAGGTCGCGGAGCAACGCGATCTCGGCCATGTGGTGGATGAATTCGAGGTTGGCCCCCGCCAGCACGGCGATGAATGGGTCGTCGGGATCGGAGCCGTACGGGTACTGCGAGAAGCCGACCGTGTCGAGCTGCTCGTCGGTGACGGCGGCGACGCTGTCGCGCCAGCGGTCGATCAGCGCCCAGAACCGCTCGAGTGCCAAGGCGGCGGAGGGGGTGAAGTCGACCAGCAGCTTCGGCTCCTGCCGCCGTTCACCGAAGCTCCACTCCCATTGGCCCGCGAAACAGGAGTGCAGGTGCCCCAGCCGCCACGCGATGGTGCTGACCGGCGCTTCGTCGGGCTCCGGCGCACCGGTGTGGGTGAGGATCTGCTCGACCCGCTCGACGCTCACGCTCCAGTCCTCGGCGATCTTGGCGACCGTCATGCCGCCGGCAGCCTGCCGGGCGATCTCGGCGTACTCGTTCGCCGGGATGTCCGGGGCGCCCTTGTCGAGCACCCACCCGCCCGGCCCGTACGCTCTGGGCGTCGCCGCCTCGCCCCGGCGCCGGATCGACCAGCAACCGGCCACCGGCTCCCACAGGTACTCCTCGTCACCGAGCCCCGTCAGCCGCACCTGGGCCATGTCCCTGGCCTGGTCGAACTGGTCGAGCAGCAAGCCCAAACGGTCGGTCCGCGCGCCCTCAGTCTCCATGCCTGGCTCCCTTCGCCGCGCGTCTCGTACCTCACTGCGCTCAGACGGAAGTTAACGGCTCACCTCACGGGGCGCGACCGATTTCCTCGCCCACGAAGCGGTGCGGCACCGCTCGCATCACCGCACTCGTTCAGGCCGTCCTCACCCTCCACGTGACCTGCTCAAGCTGAGGTTGGAAAAGGCTCATGGATGGAAGATGCGCGCGAGCCCCCGGCCGTCCGCTTCGGGAAGAGCGGACGGCCGGGGGCGAGGGCGCGCCGGCGGCCCATGAGGTGCCATCCCGCCGGCGGCCCGCCTCGGGAGGGATCTCGGGAGGGATCTCAGGAGTGGCGGGGCTCGTTCGTCGCGGAGTCGTCGCAGCCGCCGTCGCCGCGGTCACGGCCGTCGTCCGGCTCGAGGGGTACGAGAGCGAACACGACGCGGCATCGTCGGCAGGCGTAGCGCATGATCCCCGGGCCGCTGCCGACTTCCGCGACCGCGACCAGAACAGCGTCGTCGGCGTGCTGCTGGTGCCACGAGCACCAGCGCAGTTCCGCCATGCCGCCCTCCGTCCCTCCGTTCCCTCGGCAGTCGGGTCACGGATCTGCGGATCACGACGGAACTGCATCAGCGGCGCGCGGGCAAGGGGATGTGAAAGAGATCTCGGAGATTCTTTCGGTACCGAAAGGTTCGGTTGTACTGGGCGGACAGCGCCTCAGAAGCCGCCGCCGAAGTCGCCGCCGCCTCCGAACCCTCCTCCGAAGTCCCCTCCTCCGAAGCCGCCGCCGAAGTCGCCGCTGTCGAAGTCGGAGCCGGAGACGTCGCCACCGCCGTAGTCCCCGTAATCGCTGTCGGAGCCGTCGTACGCGTAGGCGTGCGGGCCGGTCATCAGGCTGCCCAGCACCGTGCCCATCAGCAGTCCCGGCAGCAGGCCGCCGCCGAAGTAGCCGTAGGCCCACGGCCCGTACAGCGGTCCCGCCTCCCAGTACGGCCTGCGTCCGGACGCCGTCTCCACCTCGCGCCCCATCGGCTCCTCGCCGTCCTCCAGCCGCGCCGCGTCCGCCGCGCACACCGGCACGGTCCGCTCGGGGCCGCCCGCCGGGGCCCACTGCACGTCCTGGACCGACGGGCCGTGGCGCGGGTCGAAGAAGCAGGGCGGCCGACGGTCGGGCAACGGCTTGCCGTCCCGTCGTGCCTCCAGCGTGACCAGCGAGAAGCGGCCGTCCTCCAGGGCCTCGGTGACTCCCCGGACGTCGCCAGGACGCCGTGCCGCCTCCATCGACGCCTTCGCCTTGTCGTACGAGTCGAGGGCGCGGGCGTAGTCCTCCCGCATCGTGTCGTCCGTCTTCGGCGCCGACGGGTCGAAGCTGATCCGTTCCAGCTCCTCGCCGAAGGCGGTGATGTCCTCGTCCACCACCGGGCGCAGGGTCTCCAGCTGCTGCCGGTCCCGCTCGGCCCGGCGCTGCTTGGTCCGGCGGCTGACCAACAGCGCGCCACCGCCGACGGCGGCCACCAGGACACCGAGCGAGATCAGCAGACCGACGCCGCTCACGCCCTCTCCGTCGCTCGTGCCGGCTCCGCCGTTCCAGGCGGCGGGGGCGTCGCCCCGTGCCTGCTGCACGGCCTGGTCGACGAAGTCGCCCGTCATCGCCCCGACGTCACCGGGGTTCGAGCGCTCCACCGCTCCCTCCAGGTTGTCGACGGCGTTGCGCGGCATCACGGTGGAGTCGGCGCCCGCGGCGAACCGGTCGCCCAGCGCGACCACGTAGACACCGGTGATGCCGACCTCGGTCCGCAGATCCTGCAGCAGCGTGGTCCGGTCGAACTCGGAGGCGGCGGGCAGCACGGCCACGAAGACCGGCTTGTCCGCCCTCTCGATCTTGTCCGCCAGGGCGTCGGCCTCGGCGGATGGCAAGGCGTCCCCGGCCCGCGGATCGACGTAGACGGGGCCTTGTTTCAGGGCTTCCGCGGCGCGGTCGAGCCCGTCCGCGGCCCGCGCGCCGGATGCCATGACGGCCATCAGTACGAGGACAGCGGCGACCACGGCCAGCACCGGCACAAGGGCGGTGTGACGTACTGCGGTCTTCATACCTACGACGCTAACTCCAAAGCCGTATTTCCGGGCCTTTCGGTCTTGGATCCCTGCCATCCGCCCGCCCACCCGCCCGCCCACCC